>SCUR01000017.1 GCA_004297235.1 Candidatus Manganitrophaceae bacterium
AGATCCAGAGCGCCATCCGAGAGCGGGCGCGTTTCGCTTTGCGTTCTTCTTTAGAAACACGTGCTTTTTCTTTTTGTTTCTTCATTATCATTCCTTCCCCTTTATTTCAATCCCTCATTCTTAATTGACTCTCGAACCAGTATACCTTAGCTTTTTTCGTTCTTAAAGCTTTGGAAGAGCCTGATGCGGGCGCATCTTGGGATCATGAGCGCCACAAGGCAAAACTTCGGAAGGTGGCAAACACCGTTTAGTCTTTACTTTGCTAGGAGAGTGAGGCTCCACAAATGTGGGATCGACCCGGTCCCCGCTCCGCCTCGGAGCCGAAGCCCGAATACTTTAAATTCGAGCCGGTGTTGACGACGTATAACCCGGCCGATGCCGCCATCATCCGACCCATCCTCGACGGTAAAGGCATCCCCTACGACATCCAGGGGGAGAACTTCATGCACATCCGCCCGCCGGTCGAGCCGGCGCGCCGCAGGGTCGATCACGACTCCGTCGAAACGGTCCAGGCGTTGCTGAAGGAGCTGAATTTGCTATTCACCGGTTTGAGCTTGAACAAAACGAAGGAAGCCGAAGAAGTAAAAAGAATGAATAACGATCCGGTCGACGATTGAGACCAAGCCGCACGGATCGGTGGCTTGATCTCAATCGCACTCAGGACCCCCTCATCCGACCACCTGGGTCTGCGGTTTCATCTCTTCCGTAACATTGCTGCGAACCCCTTCCGGCCCCGCCTCCTCCAGATATTTCCAATCCGGATGAACCGGAATCGGCTCGTCTTCAGAGCGCTCAGGCGGTTTCACCGCCGTCAACATCCACGCCCAAACAAAATTCACAAACGCCAGGGCGATCAGCGTCGGAAGCCCAAACTCGAAAAATCCGTCCATTGAATCCTCCTTTGGTTTGATTCTCTGCCGCGTGATGCGCCTTCTTCCACCCTCCGGAAGAAACGAAATCGATCCACGCAAGCTCAGAATGACGCATCGAAGGAACATCGAGATCAAAATCAGATTAATTTTCAGTTAAAAAAGACAATCGGATGTAAAACCGATCTAGGGATAAAGAAGGCGGGGAGTTGGAAAAAGGAGGAGACCGCTCTAGGGGGATGGCGCATTGACGATTTGGGAAACTCTGGTATACAGGCTAATGAACGATGAAGATGAAATTATTAATCCCATTTCTGGCATTTATTCTCCTGTCGGCCGGCGCGGCGGAGAGCGCTCGCGCCGCAGAGGACGGCGCCTCGTTCTCATTCGCCTCCGTTGCCTCCATTTCGACGGAAGCGTACCGGATCGATTCGCCGGCTCCGCTGGAGAAGTACCTCGCCGAGCCGTCGGACCAGGTGAAGCTGGCAAAATATCTTTCTCTGCTCCCTCCCCTCATGAAAGACCGATCTCAAACCCTTCAGTTGGGAAACCGGGGATTTGAAGAAAACAATCCGCTGCTCGGCCGCCGCCCCTCCGGCGCCAGGATCAACGGCTATTTTTTTGTGTATGCCCTTTCCCTGCTCGCCGCTTACCATCTGCCGGAACCGCTCGCCTCTTCGATCCTCGACTCGGTCCGATTCCAGGAAGAGATCGTCGTTTACGAAAACGAACGTCTCTTCGATCGGAAAGTGTCGGTCGACTCGGCCCCCATCGCCTTTATGTTCACGATTCTCTATTAACCGCGCCGGCCATAAAAAAAGGGCGATGGGAAGGATGCCTCCTCTCCACCGCCCCGCTTTATTGATTAAACAGGCCGTCGGCCGAAACGGCCGCGATCTCTAGGGCACCGGACCGGTCACAGTGAGGGTGCCGGTGGTCGGCGCGCCGGCCCCGCCGCCTCCGCCCCCTCCCCCGCCCCCCGCCATCGCGGCGGCCGAGCCGAGAACGATCACCCCGGCGACCGTCCAGACCCACGGCTTCTTGTACCAGGGTTTGTCGTTCGCTTCGAACCGCTCCCAGGAAGAGGGGGGACGCTCGATCTCCACCAACAGCGGAGAAAGATCGGGCGGCCGCAGCGTTTGGACCCGGTTTCCCGCCCGGTCTTCCGCTTGGAGATAATATTCCACGCCAGGATAGAGCGTCGCCTCGGCGGGAATCGTCGCCCGATAGCGATCGTTCTCGTCGGGGGTCATTTCGACCGCGCGGTAGCCTCGCTCCCCCTTCGACCGGAAGAAGAGGCGGACAGCGGCCACCCCCGATCCGGGATCGGTCACCGTCGCCACAATCTCAATCTCCTGCCCGGCGCGGAAGAGCCCCATCGGCCGGGCATGCAAAATCTTCGGGGCGATCAGATCGACCGCCGGCGCGTCCTGCGCGATCACCAGAAAAGGATGCAGCAAGAAAGCATAAAAGGCCGCCCAAAAGAGGAGAAACGGGGCCGCGCTCGGGCGAGGCCGGCCCCTTCCTTTGATTATTCCCAAATGATTTTTCCCCATGTTTCGTTTTCGTCTCTCGGAAAGGGAAGGCGGACGCGGGCCGTCGACCAGGCGGCGCCGGGAACCACGCTGTTTCCATCGGCATCGACCAGCCCCTTGATGGTGAAGCGGGCCGACGCGACCGGCTCCGCTTCTTCTACTGTCATCTCCAGGGCGATGCTCCGGTAGTTTTCGAACATCTGTCGAAGGAACGCTTCCCGCGATTTCGGCAGCTCGGAGAGGGCCCGCATCTCGGCGAGGTCTTTCGCCTCCCAGGCCTGCTTCAGCCATTCGAAGCGCCGGTGCGCCTCTTTCAATGTGGGCCGGGCGAGAAGCGCCCGCATGTACATCGGATGGAGCGCCTCCCCTTTGACCCGCTGATTTCCGGAGCCGTCCTCCGCGACGAGATAATACTCGAGCCCCTCCGGACCGACTTCCAGCCGGGGGATCGAAAGGGCATAGACCCCTCTTTTCTCATCGCCCCGTTTTTTTTCCAACAAGAGACTTTTATATTGTTGCTCCCCTTTTTTTCGATAGAAGAGCCGCACCGATCGGACCCCGCCTTCATCGGTGACGACCGCCGACATCTCGATCTCCTGAACCATCGTGATCGGGAAGGGGGGGGTGTAATCGAGACGCGGCGCGACGACATCCCGCAGCTGTGCGGAGGCGGGGAGGGGCGCTGAAAAAAGAACGACGCCCAGAAGAAGCGCCCTCCAGATCATCAAACCGGCGTCTCGCTTCCGAAGAGTGTCTCTTGTTTTCACCGATGGTCTCCTCAATCAAGAAAGACGGATCACTGTCCTCCGGGAATCAAGCACGAATCGTGCGAGCCGAATGGACCGGTCCGGATGATAAGGTCCTCTGATTCCGTTCAAGTGAAAGAGGGAAGCGCACAGCAGCGGGGCGGCTTTGTCGGCGACGCGAGAGGCGTGGATGGAATCAGGTATCCATGAAAATACCCTTCCATCGGCCCGGATGTCAATCGAATTGTTGATTTACTATCCGGTTTTCAGTGAGCGGTCGATCTCCTCCGACCCTTGTGGAAGGCTCGACGCGACCGGTGCAATCCACAGCCGGTAGTGGACCCGATCGGACGCCCCCCAGAGATATTTATACGGCTCTTTCCCCCGCAAAAAATCGACCTCACGAAGCCCCTCCCCGATCGCCTCTTCGATGGCATGCTTGAGCAGAAGCGCCCCGGGGCTGTAATCGGCCTTTTCCGGATCGAATCCGCTCAGGTAACAATACAGACCGCTTCCTTTCCGAAAGGCGTAGAGGGAGGCGATTACCGTCTCGCCCAATCGCAGACCATAAAGACGCAACGCCCCTTGCCTTAAAAACCCGGCGGCTGCCTCTCGATGGAAGGCCCGAATCGCCGGATCGGCCAACACCCCGGCCCCCTCCCGTTTTTCCCATCGATTTTCATGAAGGCGGAAGAAGTCTTCGAGCAGCGCCGGAAAGGTGTGCGCGTCGGCCCGATCGAAGACAAACCGGCCGGCGGCCTCAAGCCGTCTTCTCGCCCGCCGCAGATTCCGCCGGTGGACGGGAGGAAGAATCGTTTCCAGGTTGGTCCCTTCCGGAAGGAGAAGCCGGGGAGAGACCGACTGAGGGACGATCCGAAAATGCAGGGCGGAACGCGACGCGGTCAGCAGCGCCGAATCGGGCCGAAGCTCCTGAAAGTCGCACAGATCCCAACGGGCGCTGCACTGCGCCAGCCGTTCGAGAATCCGCAGCGCACCGACCGATTCGAGACCCGGTTCAAGGAGCAGGTCGAGCGTGTCGGTGATCCCGGTGCCGATGAACCCGACGTGCCGCGGAGCGCCTTCCCCCAACGAGCCGATGAAGAAGGGGGCCAGTCCGACCAGCCTCCCCCCTCGGCGCAATACCAAAACCCATAATTGACCCGCACCAAAACATTTCCACCAGGAGAGAAGCCACTCCGGCGATTGAAACGGGGTCGCGCCGGCGCACCGTTCATAGAGCGCCGACCACTCCGGGCGGAGCGCTTCAAGCGCCTCAACGGTCGTCACCTCTTCCAGGTCTATCATGATCGCGCCAGCCTCTCATAAAGGGCCAGATACCGCGCCGCCATCATCGACGCCGAAAACCGCTCCCGGGCAATCTCGCGGCAGTGGCGGGGATCGATCGTTTCGACCGCCTCGATCGCCTCGGCCATCTCTTCGACACTGTCGACCAGAAAGCCGCTCTGTCCCTCTTCAATGATCTCAGGCAGCGCGCCGACCCGGAAGGCGATCACCGGGGTGCCGCAGGCGAGCGCCTCCATCGCCACCAGCGAGCTGGTTTCGGCGGCGAGGCTCGGCACCAGCAGACAGCGGGCGGCGGTCAAGAGGCGCCGCTTTCGCTCGAAGTCGATGGGCCCCAGCAATCGAACTCCCTCTCCTTCCAATCTGGGGGCCAGCGCTTCCCGAAAGTAGCGCGCATGGTCGGGATAAGGGAAAAGCTGCCCGGCGAGCAGCAGCGGGGTTTTGGCGCGACGGGCCGCGTCGATCGCAAGGTGGAGTCCCTTCTCGGGACAGATCCGCCCCAGCGCAAAGGCGAAGCGGCGCTTTCGGATCTGGAGCGCCAAGGAGTCGACCTCCACGCCGTTCTCGATCGGCGGCAAAAAGGCGGTTCCCGGAAGAGCGGCGCGCTGCTGCGAGCGCGAGACGCAGTGAAGATCGGTCTTGGGCCGGTCGGGAGAGAGCGCGCGCGGCGAATACCAAGCAAGCGGCATATGCAGGGTCGCCAACACCGGCGGACCGGGCGGAGGGAGATAGCGGTCGAAGTCGACTCCATGGAAATGGATCAGATCGACCCGCCGCCGGCGCAAGACCGCTTCGATCGCGATCCGGTGTTGCTCCTGGGCCTTGCGTTGCGTTTCGTCATCGAGGACGTTGCCCGGCCTCGGCGTCGCGATCAATTCTCCCGCCACCGAGGAGCTCTCGCAGGCGACGACGAGGGAGCGATGTCCCGCCGCCACCAGCGCCGCATCGAGACGGGCCACGATCTGCTCCGCGCCGCCGGCAGTGTCGGGCCGGACGGCGGCCAACGGATAGGCGACGTTGAGAATGGTGAGCTTCACAGCGGTCCTTCCAGTCCGAGCGTCCGAAGCGCTTCCCCGGCGAGCCCTCTCCAGCGCGCCCCCGTCATTCCCCAGTCGAACGACTCGTAGTGGAGGGGGCCCGGATGCGGCGGGCGGGTGAAATCATAGGCCGGCGCCGGACGGAACCGCTCCGTCTCGATCCGAAAAGCGCTCAAGACCTGCCGCTGGGTCGCGAAGCAGGCGAACATCCGCGCTTTTAATTCCCGCTCCGCCTCGGAGAGCGGGACGGCGCTCTCCTCGAAACCCTCTGCGGGAAGAAAGACCCCGGCCGCAAAGACTCCATCGCGCAGATGATACGAGGTAAACTCCGCCACGTTCGGCGCAGGCCATCCCTCCCGCGCCAGCAGCCGCCGCGCGGCATGGACCGCGAAGGCGGCGGCATCGTGATCGGGATGCCCCCCTTCGTAGGGATGGGTCAAGATGAAATCGGGCCGCGTCTCGCCGATCCAATCGGCGAGACGGCAGGCCAGGCGATCGAGATGCAGCGACGCCTCTTGATCGACCTGCCCGACCTCGATGCAGCGTTCGATCGGAATCCCGGCGAGGGCGACCGCCGCGATCATCTCGCGCCGCCGGGCCGCGGCATACGCCTCGCGCGTCTCGAACCCGGCCGCCGCGGCGTCGCGCCCGTCGCGCGGTGCGCCGTCGGTGAGATGGAGGAGGGTCGCCTCTCCGAAACGGGGGAGCGATCCGCCCGCCCCGATCGTCTCGTCATCCGGGTGCGCGGCGACGATCGCGACCGAGCCTTCCGCTCGCCCGGCGAGGAGATTTTCTATCCATCGATTGTCGGCGGCGTCCCTCGACGGCAAATAAAGACCTCTGCCTCGGGATGATTGATTATTTGAAATCCGGCGCTGCGGAGCATCGCCATCGCACAGGCGCGATTCGGGACCCACCAGTTCGTCGGGTCCCCCGCGTATCGCTTCTCGACGAAGTGCATCCGCGGGAAGCCGGGATCATCGAAGATCTCCCGCTCGCGGAAGGGGTAGTCGTTCTCCAGCGCGACCACCGCGTCGCTGCCGCGGCACATCGTCTGGAAGACAAGCAGGTCGCTCACCACATGCTCGTAGAGCCGGTCGAGCGCCAGGAGCGGATGCCGGAGATGATAGAGGACCCCCATGAAGAGGACCAGATCGAACCGCCTCCCGAGCTTCGCCACATCATAGACCGAGAGCGGCCTGAAATCAATCTCCACCCCGCAGACCTCGGCGGCGAAGCGCGCCTGCGCCAGATAGGCCTCGTCGCTGTCGATCCCGACGACGGTTTCGGCGCCGCGCCGCTTCATCTCGATGGAGTAGAACCCGGCGTTGCAGCCGATATCGAGAACCGACCGGCCGGTGAGATCGGCCGGAATTGCATGGGCGAACTCCCTCCATTTGATCATCGGATAGTCCCCGAGGAAATGTCCCGGAGCGGTCTGGACCCCCTGCAAATCGAGATTATGAAACCACTCCCCCAGATCGCGCACCCGCTGCCGGATCTGGTCGGGGGTGAAATTCGGACGAACGGTCGAACCGGGATGATTCATGGCCTTTTCTCACCTCATTGAAAGTTTCCTTCAAGCGACCCGCCGCGGATCGGTCTGCGCCGGATCGATCTTCGGCGGCCGGCCGCGCCGCTGCATCTGCTCCGCGCCGCGCGCGGTCAAGAGCTGGATCGCCTCGCGATAGCCGTGGATCGTTCCGACATCGACATACGCTTCGCCGGCCGGCACCCCCCGGACCGCGCCGCCCCGCTCGATGTAGGCGTTGACCAGCGTGCCGACATATTCATCTCGGCGGTCCCGCGCGCACCAGAGATCGAACAGATCGCGCAGCACCGCGCCGGGCATCCGGAACGCACCCCAGATCCAGTGCGTTGCCGGCTTCGGCTGCTTGACCTCGATCTTCAAGACCCGCCCCGCTCGATCGGTGACGACCGCATCGAAGAACTCGGGCCGCTCCACCGGAAAGAGAAGAAACGAGAGCCCCTCCGCCGGCAGAAGGCCGAGCCCCGTCTCCGGAAACCAGATCGTATCGGGAAGACCGACCAAGACCGGCTCTTCCGGATGGATCAACGGCAGCGCGGAGAAGATCGCGTCGCAGAGACCGGCGGGGCGGGGCTGAACGGTATAGCAAAGATGGGCCGAGGAGACGCGACCGCCGTAGTACTCCAGAATATCGGACTTGCCCGGAGAGATGACCAGGCAGATCTTGTCCGCCCCCGCCAAGATCATCCGCTCGATCAAATATTCGCTGACCGCGCGGGGCCGCTCGACGTCGCCGTCGAGGCGGCTGCCGACTGGAAGAAGCTCTTTGGAAAAGGCAAGCGGTTGAATGCGACTGCCGACCCCGGCCGCCGGGATAATTCCCCACATCGATCAGCCCTCCTCTAACATAAGATCTTCAATTGGGGGGCGGGTCGCCGCCTCCAGCGCCTGCTCCAGATCATCGGCGCGCCGCTCTCCGGTATGTTCGGCCAGCGTCCGCTCGCGCGCCGCCCGCGCAATTTTTGAGAGCGCCCCGGCCGGCAATTCGATGGCCCCGATCGCCTCTTCGGTACTTCGGGCGATGAGGATCTCGGAACCCGGCTCGAAAAATTGATCGAGCCCCTCCCAGAGATCGCTTAAGATCGGCACACCGCAGGCCGCCGCCTCGAAGAGCCGGCCCGACGGGCAGTAGCCGGTCTCCACCATCGGCCGGCGGGTCACGTTCAACGTCAACCGCGACGAGCAATAAAAAGCCGGATGCTCCGGCGGGGGGACATGCCGCAGGTAGAAGAGGTTCTCCGTCCAAGGAAAATCTTTAGGATAAAGCGATCCCCCCAAGAGAAATCGCCGGTGCGAAAGGCGCCGCGCCGGTTCAATGAACAGCCGCTCGAGCGCCTCCTGCCGGTCGGCCGCATAGGTACCGAGATAGGAGAGATCGGCCCGATACGCCTCGACCGGCGGAACCGAATGATGCGCCGACGGATCGACACAACCGTAGAGCGGCGCCACCTGCCGCGCCCCCAACCGCTCCTGCAGCTCCGTGAGAGCCGCTCCTCCGGCGTAGCTGAGGACCAGATCAAAATCGCCGAGCCCCTGCGAAGGGAGGTACTCCACTCGCTCTCCCTTTCCAAGCCGCTCCAGCGTCACCGGCGTGTCGAGATCGAAAAAAACGCGAAGCCGCGACGGCGAGGAGAGGACAAGATCGGAGGCGGCGAGGGCATCGGGGCAGTAGGAGGTCACCATCGCTGCGTCGGCCTCGGTGAACGACGCCTCCGCTTGGTGCCGGATCGCTTCCCAATCGGAATAAAGGTGAACTTCGATTCCGGGCGAGCCGGTAAAATCACGATGCGCCGCGTAATAAGGAACATCGCGCTCAAAAAATTGAATCCGCCATCCGCGCCGCGCCAGCGCCCGGCCGAGCGCGCGCCAGAAGGTGGCGTGCCCGTTTCCCCAGGAGGAGCTGATCGTCAGTCCAAAAATCACCAGCTTCATCGAGCTTCGAACGTCTCCTTTTGACTCGCCCACCCTACCGGAGCGTCGTGACAAACAGACCGACTGCGCTGACCGAAAGAACCAGCGTGGTCAGCCATCCCAACCCCTTCAGCGGCCGAGAGAGGGTGAAGTCTCCCATCACCTTCGGGTTGGAAGCGAGCGCCACCATCATCCCCATCACCGGAGCGGCGACCAACCCATAGAGGAGGGCCGCCCAGAAAAGGGCCTGAATCGGATTAATTTTCAAAAAGTTGAAGGCGAGCCCTAGCAGCATCGCCGCGGCCAGGGCGCCGTAGAAGCGCTTGGCCCGGTGCGGCTTCCGCTCCAGTCCCACCCGCCACCGGAGCGTCTCTCCCAGCGCATACGCCGCCGAGCCGGCCAAGACCGGCACCGCCAGCAAGCCGGTCCCGATCATTCCCAATGAGAAGAGTACGGAAGCGAGCCGGCCCGACACCGGTCGCAACGCCTCCGCCGCCTGGGCGGTGCTTTGGATCTGATGAATTCCCTGCGTATGAAGCGTGACGGCACAGGCGAGAATAATAAAGTAGGCGATGAGGCTGGCGAAAGCCATCCCCATGGAGGTATCGACCTTCATCCGGTTGAACTGTTCCGGCGCCTGCTCCGGCGCCTCTTTCAGCGGCGCTTCCCCATGATGGTTCTTCTGCTCTTCGGCTTCCCCGGTCGCCTGCCAGAAAAAGATATAGGGGCTGAGCATGGCGCCGAGCAGCGCGACGAACATCATGAAGTGCTGGCGATCGAATTGAACGGAGGGGACGAGGGTCGCCCCGGCCACTTCTCTCCATGGGATTTCCATTACAAAGGCGGTCCCCGCATAGGCAAGGAGGGCCAAGGTCAACCCTTTGAGATAGGGGACATAGCGGGTATAGGGGACGAACACCTCCAGCGCCAGCGAGAGGAGAGCAAACGCCGCTGAGTAGACCAACGCGGGACCGCCGATCAGGAGTCTCAACGCTTCCCCCATCGCGTTGAGGTCGGCTCCCAGCCCGATGGTATTGGCGGTAAAAAGAAAGCCGACCATCGGATAAACCAGCCATTTCGGAAAATGATGTCTCATATTCCAGGCAAGGCCATGACCGGTCACCCGTCCGATCCGCGCGCTGATCTGCTGGGCCGTGACCATCAAAGGATAGGCGAAGAGGGCGACCCAGAGCATCCCAAACCCGAGCTGCGCCCCCGCCTGCGAATAGGTCGCGATCGCGGTTGGATCGTCATCCGAGGCCCCCGTGATCAGGCCGGGCCCCAATTTTTTCACAACTTCTCTGAGCACCTTCTTCGATTCCTTTTTGGATTTAAAGAGCGCTGTTTGATCGGGTCAGCGCCGGCCGTCCTGCTTCATATATTTGCCGCACATACTCAGCGAGAACTCCGATTTGATAGACGCTCGGATCGCTTTTCGGATGCCGCTCGACGACCCGCGCGATCGCATGCGCGATGTGCACTCCCCGCGCCAGGATGAGATAGGCGATCGCGATGATCGGCGCCCGGCCGATCCCCTGGCGGCAGTGGAGGTAAACGCGCCGCCCCTCTTGGTGCCAGCGTCGGATCTGCGCCACCGCCGCCGCCAGCCCTTCGACCGTCGGCACGCCGTCCCATCCGCCGTCGCCGCCGTCCTGAATCGGAACGTTCGCCCAGGCAAGACGGCGGACCCCTTGCAGACAGAGCGAAGCGGGAGTTCCTTCTATCAGATGCTCCTGAAGGCTGAGGATGGCGCTGATCCCTTCTCGGACCAAGGCATTCACATCGCCATCGGTAGGACAACATCCCAGCGCTAACGTCTTCTCATCGTCGATCCAACTCACCCGAGATCCCATGCCCCTTTGCCTTATCCCCTACGCCGTCATTCCCGCGAAAGCGGGAATCCAGAAGAATTTAAAAAAACTGGATTCCCGATTAAACATTTCGGGAATGACGGACTGAACTTTATTCCCCTTTTCCTACCGCCCTTCACTCCGCACGCCGCAATCCCCAATCCGCATTCCGCAATTGAATCATGCTGCTTCCTCATAATAATCGAGGCCCGAATGATGAAGCACCTCTTCGCCGGCCAAGATACGCAGGGTGTTGGTCAGCTTCAGATGCTGCACGAAGAGATCATGGATCGGGGCGAGATCGGGGCGCGCCATCGGCGCCTTGAAGTAGAAGGAGAGCCACTCCTGCGTTCCCTTGAGTTTTGCCCGCTTCGCCAGATCGATGAACAGAAGCAGATCGAGAAGGACCGGCGCCGCGAGAATCGAATCGCGGCAGAGGAAGTTGATCTTGATCTGCATCGGCTGCCCCATCCAGCCGAAGATGTCAATGTTGTCCCATCCCTCCTTGGCGTCGCCGCGCGGCGGATAATATTCGATCCGGACCTTGTGATAAAGCTCGGCATAAAGTTCGGGATAGAGATTCGAATCAAGAATCGAGCTGAGGACCGACGACTTCGTCACCTCCTTGGCATGGAAGGAGCCGGGGTCGTCCAAGACCTCGCCGTCCCGATTGCCGAGAATGTTCGTCGAGAACCAGCCGCGCACCCCCAGCATCCGCGCCCGCAGCCCCGGCGCGATGATCGTCTTCATCAACGTCTGCCCCGTTTTGAAATCTTTCCCTGCAATCGGGACCATCCGCTCCCGCGCCGTCTCCGCGAGCGCCGGGATCTCCACCGAGGTATTCGGGGCCCCGTTGATATACGGAATGCCGAGCCGGATTGCGGCGTAGGCATAGATCATCGACGGGGAGATGTCGGGGTCATTCTCTTTGAGCCCCTTCTCGAACGCCTCGATCGTCCGGTGCACCGCTTTCTGCTCCTGGTAGACTTCGGTCGATCCGCACCAGGCCATCACGAGACGGGAGAGGTTGTTCGCCGTTTTAAACTCCTCGATATCTTTCATCAACGCCTCGGCGAGATCGATCTTCCGCCGCGCCTGTTTGACGTGAGGACCGCGCAGGTTTCGAACGAACTTCGGATCAAAGGCGGCGGGAAGGGGACGCACCGATCGGAGCGCCTCACTCACCTCGTTCAACTGCTCGGACGGAAGCACCCCCGCCTTCCGCGCCGCTTCATAACCGTCGTCGGGGAAAATATCCCAGCCGCCGAAGACCAGATCGGTCAGCGGGGCCAACGGGACCAGCTCTTTGATTGCCTTCCAACGGGGGCGGGATCGCTTTCCCAATCGAACCCGCTCCATCTGTGTCAACGAGCCGTACGGCTTGGCGAGCCCTTTGTTGATCAGGTGAACCCCCGCGATCAGCGTCGTTGCAACGGCGCCGCCGACTCCCGGAATCAACACCCCAAGTTTTCCAGAGGCGGGAGCTATGGCGCGATGACTTTTCTTTTCCTCTTTTTTCAAACCCTTCATGATGCCACCCGACCCAAATAGGCCGCCTCCGATATTCGCGGACGGTGCTTTAAAATCTCACCGGCGTAGCGCTCCAACTCCGCCGCCCGTTGAACGGCGGTATGTTCGGCCAAAACCCGATTGCAGGCCCGCAAGCCGATGGTCCGCCTCGCCTCCTCGGAGAGCGCGCGAAGTGTTCGGAGCGTCTCTTCGGGAGAGCGGGAGAGGAGGATCTCCTCTCCTGGTTTGAAGAAGGTCTCCAGCCCCGACCACATATCGCTGATGATCGGCGTTCCGCAGGCCGCCGCCTCGAAGAGGCGCACGCTCGGCGAGTAACCCGCGGCCACCATATCGGCGCGGGTCACGTTGAGGGTAAACCGCTGGGCATTATAGAAAGCGCGATGTTTCGACGGCGGGAGATGCTCGATCCGCTCCAGATTCTCCGGCCAGGAGAGACTCTCGGGATATTTGGAGCCGGCGACGACGAACGATCCCTCCGGCCATCGGCGGGCCGGCTCGATCAGCAGCCGATCGAGCGCGTTTTGGCGGTCGGCGCTGTAGGTCCCCATATAGCCGAGCGACCAGGCCGGCTCGACCTCCTCCGGATAATACAGATCGGGATCGACCGAGCAGTAGAGCGGCCGGGCCATCGGCGATCGATAGATCCGCTCCAAGCGTTTTAAGATCGGCCCCCCGGTGAATGAAAGATAGAGATGATACCGCGGAATCAACTCTTTCGATAAATAATCGATCCCGCCCCCCTCCAGCTTCGACAATGTCACCGGAGTGTCGATATCATAGAACGCCGTCGCTCCCTGCGCCGTGTTGATCACCCAGCTCCCGATCTCAATCCCCTGGGGAACGTACGATCCGACGATCACCAGATCGGCCTCTCGAATTTCCGGGGTAAACCGATCCTTCAGCTCTTCGACACTTTCATACAGCTCGAATCGCCCATAACGCGGGCGCGGAAGATCGCGGTTTTCGGCATACCAGGGAACGTTGCGTTCGAGGAAACAGAAGTCGTGTCCCCGCGCGCTCAATCCCCGCACCAAGCTCCGATAGGTGGTGGCATGTCCATTCCCCCAAGAGGAGGTAATCGACAGACCCAAGATGACAATCGATAATCGCGATTTACTCATGAGCTCTCCCCATTTGAACCGCCTCTCTCCCTTCGAGCAGCGCCTCTAATTGCGCGGCCCGATGAGCATAGGTATGCTCCGCCAAGATTCTCCGCCGCGCCGCCTCACCGATTGTGCGGGCGCGCTCGGATGTCAGCGCCCGGAGATGCTCGGCCACCTCGGCCCCGTCTTGCGCGACCAGAACCTCCTCTCCCGGTGTCAGAAAGAGCGCGATCCCCTCCCAGGCGTCGGTGATCAGACAGGCCGCCGCCCCCGCCGCTTCGAAGACCCGGGTCGCCGGGGAGAAGCCGGTCCGCGCCATGCTCTCGCGGGTGATATTGAGGACCGCCCGCGGGGTGCAGTTAAACGCGTTGTGGTCGCGCGTGTAGAGATGCCCGACAGAGCGAATGTTCCCCGGCATCCCCTTGTCTCCCCATCCATTCCCCGCCAGGAGAAATCGAGCTTCTGGGAGCGCTTTCGCCGCTTGAAAGAAAAATTGCTCGACCCGCGCCTCCCGATCGGGGAGACGGTTTCCGAGGAAGGCCAAGTCTCCCTCGAACCGCGGATCGGGCGGGACCGGATGATGCGTTTCCGGGTCGAGCGCGTTATAGATCGGAACACAGGCCCGCGCCCCGAGCGACCGATAGGCCTTCACGACCGGATCGCCGCCGCCGTAGGTCAAGACCAAATCATAGCGGGGGATGAGAAAACGGAATGGATCGTCCGGATTCTGGTGAACCCGATGCAGGGTCGCCGCGGCGTCCACATCCCAGAAAACCACCTCGGTATTCGGGCCGCGCATTTCGAGGACCGCTTCTTCGAGGAACGCATCAAAGACCCCCACTCCGCTCGCCTTCACGATCAGATCGGCGCCGCGCGCCTGCGCCAGCGCTTCCGCCACAGCCGTCTCCTGATTGGGATAGACGACCACCTCGGCCCACGGCGGATCGGGGATGTCCCGATGCGCCTGCCGGTCGTAGGCGTCCGGCTCATAGAATGTCACTCGATATCCCCGCTGGTGCAGGGCGCGGATGATCCCGCGGTAGTAGGTCGCCGCGCCGTTCCAGTAGGCGGAGACAAGACTCGATCCGAAAAAGGCGATTCGGGGTCGCCGGTTCATACCGAAACCTCCTTCCGTTCAGGCAAATTAAGACTCGCATCAATCTGGAGGAGCTGATCGACCCGATGCGCGCAGGTATGCCGCGCCAGAAGGGTCGCCCGGCCGTGCTGCGCCAGGGCCCGGGCCGCCGATTCATCGTGCAGGAGCATCTTCAGATGCCGCTTCATCTCCTCCCCCCACCGGGCGACGAGGAAATCGGCGCCGGGGGTGAAGAGCCCCTCGGTATCTTCCCAGGGGGCCGAGACGAGCGGGATGCCGCAGGCGAGCGCTTCGAACGGCCGGATCGTCGGAATGCCCGGAAGGGCGCGGGTATAAGGCCTCCGCGGGATATGAACGGTGACCCGGAATCGGGCGAAGCGCTCCGGCACCCGATCGTTCGGAACCCAGCCGGCATAAGTGATCCCCGCTGCGGCAAGCGCGGCCAAGCCTGCTTCGGGATAGCGGACCCCATGCACGCGCGCCGAGAGGCCAAGCGCCTTCACCGGCTCCAGAAGAAAGGTCTGCAGCTCTTCAGTCCTCTCGTCGTCCCCCCAGTTCCCGATCCAGATGAGATCGCCCTCCCGCGCCGACTCGATCGGACGGAACCGCCGCGTGTCGGCCGCCTCATGCCAGGTCCAGGCCTGTGCAGTCCAGCCGCGGGAGAGATAGAGCTCGCGCAGCACCTGTCCATAGGCGAGAACGCCGTCGTAGTGGGTGAGGTCATACTGCGACATCGCGGCCGGATCGGTGACGCTTCGATGATGCGTATCATGGAAGAGAAGCCGATAGCGCCCTCCGCGCGCCCGATGTTGACCGATCCGCCGGACCAGGTCGTGGCTGTTCCACTCATGGACGAGGACCAGATCGGTGCGATCGAGCGCCTCGTCGAGATCGAGAGTCGCCGGATCATACAGCGTGCTTCGAAGCTCCTGGAACGCGGCATGGAACCGATCGACCGCCGCCATCCCCTGCTCCGCGATCAGACTCCGAAGACTCCACCCGTCGGACGGCTCATAAACAAGAACCTCGTGACCTCGCGAGAGGAGCTCGCTCGCGATTCCCCGCAGGAAATGGGCGTTCCCATGGTTCCAGTCGGAGATCAGAGAGTGATAGAACATCACGATGCGCAAGCAAGTACCTCCCTCAGGTCGGAACCTGAAATTGCGGATTTCGGATCGCGGATTTCGGATTAAGAAGCGGCTCGGTTTTCATTCCGCAATCGCTCCTCATCATCTCCCCATAGACGTTCAGATATCCCGCCGCCATCCGCTCCGGCGTATAACAGAGGGCCTGAGCGTGGGCCCGGCGGGCCATCGATTCCCGGAGCGAAGGATCCTCGATCAGGCGCTGAAGGGTCGATCGGAGCGCTTCCGGGTCGTCGGGGGGGACGAAGAGGGCCGCCTCTCCCCAGACCTCTCGGAGGCTCGGCAGATCGCCGAGGACCAGCGCGCAGCCTGAGAGCGCTGCTTCGAGGGGGGCCAAACCGAACGGCTCATACCGGGCCGGAAGAGCATAAATCGCCGACCGAGAGAGCCATCCGGCAAGGGTGGTCGAGTGGAGCCGGCCGAGCGATCGAAGGGAATCGAACCCGACCCCCCTTCCGTCCGGATGGCGCTGCTCCCCCGCGACATAGACCGGCCAGGGGAGCGCGTGCGCGATCCGGTCGAGCAGTGCGATGTTCTTCGCCTCGTCCCAGAGGCGCCCCGCCGTAAAAATAAACGGCTCCTTCTCTCCCACGGTATAGCAGGCGGCGGTCCGTCCATTCGCAATGACCGCGCTCTTCGGAAGCGGACCGTAATAGCGGCGAAGCGCCGCGAGCATCGCCGCCGTCGGCGCGACGACCCGATCGGCGTGCTGCAGCCCGGCGGAGACCGCCCGGTGATAACGCTCCCACGCAACGGGCGCCTCCTCTCCCTTCACACTTCGCCACCAGGAGAAGACACAGGAATGTCCGACCACCAGGACCGGCTCCTTCCAAGGGAGCGCGCCATGGGCATAGCCGTTGAGGTGAATCAGGTCGGGCTGCAGCCGCTTCTCCAGCGCCCGCAGCCACTCCCCCGCCTCGGCAACCTCTTCCCATGGAGAGGCCATCCACTCCAACTTAAACGCGCTCGGATAGAGGGTGAGGTGAGGAATCCCTTCCGCCTCCGCCTGCTGCTCCGGACAGAGAGGGGCTCCCATCGTCGCGAGACAGACCTCGATCCGATGCGGACCGAGCGCTCGGACCAACTCAAGGGCATAGGTCCAAACCCCGCCGACCGTATCGGCCGTCATGAGAATACGCCGGGGTATTTTTTCGTGTTTTGTTGCCTCCATGACGCTCTCGTCAAAAGGCGTGAGAGGTGAGTCGTGAGGAGTGAGGAGGAAAGGATTTTCGCCCTCTCTACTCACTCCTAACTCCTCACTGTTTTTCCAGCTCTTGCAAAGGAATCGGCCGCTGTTCTTGGATGTCGCTGAATGCGTCGTACTCTCGAAGATAGTGCTCGTGCGCGCGCTCCCACGCCTGCTCGTCGGGCAGGCCCCACTTGCGGACATAGTCGGGGGAGCCCGGATAGGGGAAGAGCGGAACCGGTTTGTTCGCCCAGACCCCATGTTTGACCAGGCTCTCCCGCCAGGCTTCGATCGCCGCCGGATCGTCCATGTGCGCTTCGAGAAGGTTCGCCTGGACGAAGGGGACATGCTTCTTTGCATAGAGGAGCCGCTCGACGATCTCGTCGGTGGAGAGCCGGCTCGGCTTATCGAGCCACTTCCTCCCCTCCACGCTGATGCTCTCCACCCCGGCCTCGATGGAGACGCAGCCGGCGCGGCCCAAGAGCTCCAGCATCGGCGGACTCCAGAGGTCGATCCGGGTCTGGACCCCGAATCGAACGCCGCGCTCGGCGACCGCTTCGAGCAGCGGCCTGTTTGGAAGAAAGATTTCGTCGATGAAATAGAGGTAAGTCGCGCCGCTTTCGATGAGGCCGTCGAGCTCTTCCAAGATGACCGGCAATGGGCGCTTGCGGTAATCGTCTCGAAAGTTGTCTTTGGCACAGAAAGTACAGTGATAAGGGCAGCCGCGGGAGGTCTCCATCTCGGCGCCGGGACCGTCGGGGGGCGCCTCAAACCGGTGATGGTGATGCGGATGGCGCGCGAGGCTCTCGCGGGACCAGCGGAGTGCCGGCAGCGTCGCCATGTCGCAGGCGTGGGGTCCTCCCTGGACATGAATTTGATCTCCCTCTCGATAGCAGATCGACGGGATCTCACGCCGGTCGCCGGGCGATTTCCGGGTGAGGATCGGCAAGATCTCTTCCGCCTCGCCGAGAACCGCCACATCGACGCCGAGCTTCTTCAACGTAATCGTCGGGGTCGTCGAGGCATGCGGCCCGATCGCAATCAACGTTCCGCCGATCGGCCTCAGGTCGGAGATCGTTTCCAACGGAACCCGCAGCTCCGGCGGGGCGCAGCGCCAGAAAAGATAGCTCGGCGCGGTGGTGATCACGGTGAAGTCGGGCGCAAAGGCCGCCACCCGCGAGCGGATCTCTTCCCGCGAGATCCCCTCCAACAGGCCATCGACGATGAGCACCTCTTCTCCGCTTCTCTCCAGCAGCACCTTGGCATAGC
>SCUR01000192.1 GCA_004297235.1 Candidatus Manganitrophaceae bacterium
CATTCACCGGTCTTAACATCCCTCCCGGGCTTTGTCAAGGCGAGGTTTGACCCCCTTGGATCTTCCGGCTCCGCGCCGAATGGGTACCGCAGGAAAGATTGAAACCGATGAGACATACGCTGATCGGATTAATCCATTCGTTGCATGGACTTCCCCGCATTTAAAAGGGTATCCTAATACAAGGGATGGACGGTCTTTGGGCGTATACGTGGAAGATCGTCTCCGTTTCCCCAATCAGAAAATGTAGGGAGATTAAGATGCCGTCTAAACAAAAATCCAAAATGACGAAACAGAAAGAGGTCCATCTTTACAGAAAGTTCAAATCGGCAGGAATCAACGTCAATGACGTGGGGCAGCTCGCCTCGGTGGTCGGCGGGGGGGCCCTGCTTTTCTACTACCTTCGGAAGGTGACCTTGGCCGATGCCCTGCTGGCCGTCGCAGGGGGCAGCCTGGTCTACCGAGGCGTCAAGACCGGCTCGATCCGGATCGACACCGCAGCCGGAGCCAAGCAGCTCCGCCAAGGGCTGCAAGGCCTCGCCAAGCAGGCCCAGGGGTGGAGCCAAGCGGTCCGAAACCAAATCGGGGAGCGGTTCAAACGGGAGATCAAACCGATGGTCCAGTCGGGTAAAAAGCCGCGCCGTCAAAAGGCGGCTTAAGGCTCCCCGCGTGCGATTCTTGACGACGCGGTTTTGCACTGAGGTCTAAAAATATGTTACAAGGTTAGAAACGCGCTGACGAATCCCTTCCCCTTCGTCAGGAAGCGAGATCTAAAAGGCCGTTGGAGATCCTCCAGCGGCCTTTCCCTTGCCGCTTCCGTCAGTCGATTCGAGGAGACCCAGATGACTGCAGACGCATTGACCTCTCGCCCCCGCTCCTCGGACGAAGACCGTCTCCTCGTCTGGGAAGGGCGGCCCGCCTGGAGCGAGTATATCTTTCTTTGGTTTTTCGCTCTCATCTCGGCCGTCCGGGCGCTGACCGTTTTCATCTTACCGATGGGAGACCCCGGCAGCGGGCTGATTTATCTCCTCGGCGCCGGACTCTTTATCGGTCTGGCCTCTTTTCTCCGGCGCACCAACCGTTACGCCGTCACCCGTGCGGCCGTCCACCGAGCCTCAGGGTTGTTCGGCCGGGGCGAAAAGATTATTCCGCTGAAGGAAATCGCCCGCCTCAGCATCGAGCAGGGCCCCCTCGATCGTCTCTTCGGGATCGGGACACTGCTCCTTCATCTGAAGGAGGGGGATCGGGCCGATCGGCTGAACGGCATCCGCGACCCGGAGGTCGTCTGCCGAAAGATCGAAGCCCTCCTTTAGGAGTAGTAATCTGCGTTGATCCTTTGAAAACGAATATTGAACCTGTCGGCGCGTCCTCAAAAGCCGATGCCGTACTGGGTGGGGAGGGTCTCCTGAACCGGCGGAGTGGGAAAAAGCGAAGCGGCATATTTTTCGTATAATCGATTGACCCGCTGGGCGCGGACATAGTCATGGTGCCGAAATCCGCCGCCGAAAGTGGCGGGGATATGCAGCAGCTCGTGGATAAGGGTCTTCGTCTTCTCGACGTCGGAAAGGCGATCGTAATTCTCGGAGACCAGCTCGATCACATAGTGCGCCGGGAGGGCCAAGCCGGTCTGCATCGCCTTCGGCAGGGCATGGCAGCGGGCGAGGATCCGGCGGCTGCGCGTCCCGCGGCTGCGGATCGTCCGAACTCGCTTCGGGTCAAGATGGTCCCATTGAAAAAAGGCGATGATGCGGACGATCTCCTCATCAATTTCAGGGGCCGGAACATATTCCATCTGAATTCTCCCTCCCTCCGTTCGGACGCCGATCTACTCGGGCCTCGCCCTATATAGTCCAACCTTCGAGCCGCTGTCAAGCAAAAGGATGGACCGATCTCGGCCGATCTCCCGAGTGAATTTTTACATCCTCTTTCCACTTTAAGATCGGCCTGAAATAGGGTATAATCAGTTTTCTAATATGAAATCTTAAAACCGCCGACTGCACGGAGCCCAGAGAAATGATCAGCAAAGAAATCTTGATCGGCTACATCCAGAAAGCGATGCCCGACGCGGTGGTCACCGTCGTCGACCGGACCGGCACCATGGACCATTATCGCGTCCAGATCGTCTCCGAGGCCTTCCGGGGGAAGAACCTGCTCGACCGGCAACGGTTCGTCTACCAAGCGCTCAACGAGCCGATGAAAGACGGACGAATCCATGCCCTGGAAATTAAATCGTTCACACCCGAAGAGGCCCCCGCGCAGGCTCCTTCCGGCCATTGACGGCATTATCGATAACAGACAGAACCAAGGAGAACGGACAGATGAGCACCCCGATTGAGGAAGAAATCAAGAAAGAAATTGCAGCCAATAAGATTTTGATCTACGGTAAGGGAACCAAATCGATGCCGATGTGCGGCTTCACCCTGGAGACCATCCAGTTCTTCAATAAATACGGTTTCCCTTTCGAAGTGATCGACGTCTTAAGAAATATGGAAAAGCGGGAGACCCTCTCCAAGATGACCAACTGGCCGACCCTGCCCAAGGTTTTCATCGGCGGGGAATTCTACGGCGATACCGATATTCTGGACGAGATGGCGAAAAAGGGAGAGGTCGAGCCGCTTTTGAAGCAAGTCTTCGGCAAGGAATAACGCTCCTCTCCTCGGAATTTTCCACCGGATGAGATGAACACGGGGGTAGAGGAGGGCGAATAAGAGAGAAACGGGGTCGCGCCGGTTTGAATCCCTCACCCGTGTTCATCTCATCCGTCTCCACGGGCCCCTTTTTTCCTTGATCCGTCTTCACCCATCCGAATCGTTCACGCATGCTCATTCATCTCATTGCCGATTACGGCCCCGGAGACCTCGCCTTTGCGGAGGTGGTGCAGCGCATCAAGCGTCACCTTCCGGATGCGGAGATCATGCTGACCCCCGTCCCTTCCTTCTCGACGCTGGCGGCCGGATTCTGCGTGGCGCAGCTGGGGCTCAACGACGCTCCCGCCGGCACCTTGATCTTCCAAAACGTCGCCCCCCGCATGGATGACCCGCGCGCGCGCGCCGGCAATGCCGGAGAGCGCCTCGCTTTTGCGCGTTTGACGACCGGCGTCCGCGTCATCGGCGTGAATGCCGGCTACGCCTTCTCTTTTGTGCGGGAGGGGGCGGAGGAGCTTCGGTGGGTTTCCGTTTCGGCGGAGGGCTCCCAGTTCCGCTCGCGAGACCTCTTCCCCCAAGCGCTCGCCGAAGTGACACAAGGCCGCGCCGCCAGCCTGGCGGAGAAAATCGCTCTCGAGCAGATTCCGGAAATCCCGAAAAATCGGATCGCCTACATCGACGGCTACGGCAACCTGAAAACCACGCTCGATCGCGGCAGCCTCTCTTTCCCTCCCGGCGCTTCGCTGGAGGTCCGGATCGGAAAAGCCCGGCGGAAGGTCATCGTCGCCCGGGCCAGCTTCGACGTTCCGATCGGCGAGATGGCGCTGGCGCCCGGCAGCAGCGGCTGGAGAGAGGCGAGCGGGAAAGAGCTCCGTTGGATGGAGCTCTTTCTCCGCGGCGGAAATGCCTGGGAAACGTTCGACCGTCCGCCGGTCGGCGCGTCGATCGAGATAGAGGCGAACCCCTCTTGATCCCGGTCAGAATGAAAGGCCTGCGTTAATCCCGAGCGAGGTCTGATCGGGAACGCGGAGCTCGATCCCGACATGCAGATTCCCGCCGATCCGGGCGAGGACCCCCAAGAAGAGGCCGAACGTATCATCCTCCACGGCCCCCCCATTGATATCGAGCCCCGACCAGACGACACCGCCATAAGGAACCAGCGCCGCCTGACCGGCCCGCGGAGAGCGGGCGCCGGCATCGAGATAGACGCCGAGCGCGGCATCATATTCGCTCCAGCTGAAACGGGTGTCGCCGTCTTTCGCCCGGAGACGAACGGTCTGGAGGACCGAGCCGACTTTGAGGCCGGCATCCGGGATCTGCGCCCAGGTGGTCTTGAATCCGACGCCGAAGGCCGGCCCGACATCGGTGTCTATTTTTCCGCCGGGTACATCTTTGATCTCAAATTGACCGAACCCGAGCCGAATGTTCAGGTCGACCCGATCCGTTAATCCGACCTCTCCCTTGGCGAAGACCTGGGTGCTCTCCGCCGTCCCTCCGGGAGAAGCGAGGTCCCGGTCAAAGACAAAATTGACTTCGGCGCCGACGTTCGATTTATTGGCGCCGACGGTGGCTCCCGGCACTCCGATAGGGGCCGCGAAGAGTGAGGTTGCCATCGTTGCAATGAAAACACTGACCGACCAGAATAGGAGCTGGAAACACTTCATCACAAACCTCCGTTCGAGTAGTTGACTGCATAGGAAGAAAAACAACATAAAAAACTTATCACATTAAAATCGGCGGATGCAAGCGCTTGAGCGAATCGGGACAAATTCGTGATATGCTATTTCCTTGCAAGCAACCCGGGGCTCCGGATGACTTCACTTGGATACAGACGAGCGTTCTGCTTCTTTCTCCTTCTCGCCCTCGCCGCCTGCCGGTCGGGCCCGGCTTACGACCGGCTGCCGATTCCCGATCGAAGGGTCAATCTCCTCGGCCTGGAGATGATTGCAACACAACACCTCGACGCCCATCCCGAAGATTTTTCGAAGTTTGCGACGATCCTCACCGAGGCCGACAACGCGCTGCAAACCGACTCCTGGAAGACGCATGCCGGGGTGATTTCTTGGATTCGAGGCGCGATGAAGCGGGAGGGAATCGATCCGTCGGCGCCGGTCTTTCTTTTTTTGCAGAGCGTTTATCTCAAGGGATGGGAAAGAGCCTACCTGACACGGGTCGATGCGGGAGAGCGGGAGTATCTCTACGATTTGATGGGGGCCGTCATGGGAGGAATGCACCGCTGCACCTGCGCCGGATCGCATTCGATGTCGGACTGAGGCCCCTCTCGAAAGAGAATGCCCTGGCAGGTCCCCCGGCGCGCGAACTCCGCCTCGATCATCTCCAAGATTTCTCCTTTGTGTTTTTCCCAGCGGGGGGAGAGAATATCTTCTCCGTCGAGCTCTCCCATCAACCGTTCGATGATCAGCCGCTCCGGGAGCCGCTCCAGAACATCGCAGACCAACTGAATATAATCGGAAAGGGTCAGGAGGACGAGCTCGCCGCGCCGGTGGGCCTGCGCGAGCGGCGCCTGCCGCGGGATATACAGATGGGTCAGCTTGACGGCGTCGATCGGCATCTGCGCGACCCGGTCGGCCGTCTCCAGCATCATCGACCGATCTTCTCCGGGCAATCCGAGAATCAGATGCGTGGAGAGGTAGAGGCCCCGCTTCTTGATCCGATCGACCGCATCGACAAACTCGGCGAAGGTATGGCCGCGGTTCACCCGCCGGAGGGTTTCGTCATGAATCGATTGAAGCCCCACCTCCAGGAAGAGCGCCGTTCTTTTTTGAAGATCGGTCAAAAGATCAAGCACCGGCTCCGGCACGCAATCGGGACGGGTGGCGATCGCCAGCCCGACCACATCGGGATGAGAGAGCGCCTCGTCGTAGAGGGGGGCGAGCTGATCGACCGGGGCGTCGGTGTTGGTGAAGGCCTGAAAGTAGGCGATGAACTTCTCCCCGCCGAACCGCCGCTTGCGATAAACGGCGATCCCCTCTTCCACCTGCTCGCGGACCGACTTTAATACGCCGCTGCTGTTGGGGCTGAAGCTGGCGTTGCTGCAAAAGGTGCAGCCGCCGAAGGCGACCCGGCCGTCCCGGTTGGGGCAGTTGAAGCCGGCGTCGAGCGGCAGCTTGTAGACCCTCCAGGGGAAGCGGCTTTTCAGATAACGGCTGTAAGCATTGTAATAGCGTCGCATCGCGTCGTTCCCGTTGAGTGTGTTATAGTAAAGAAAGATCCGCTCAAAGACAATCAAAAACGATTTTGAAGCTCCTTTCAATGGGCCATCCGATCGTACAGGTCGATCACCTAACCAAGTCATTTAACGGATTCGTTGCCGTCAATGACCTCTCCTTCTCCATTGAGGAGGGGGAGATCCTCGGTCTGCTCGGGCCCAACGGCGCCGGGAAAACCACACTGATTCAAATGCTCCTCGGCCTGATCACGCCGACCGCGGGAGAAATCCGGATTTTAGGGTTCGACCTCAAGCGGCATCGGGAGGAGATCCTCTCTCAAGTCAACTTTTCCTCGACCTACATCTCGATGCCGACCTCACTGACCTTGCGCGAAAACCTCACCGTCTTCGCAAAGCTCTACGGCATCAAAAAGCCGGAGCATCGAATTGACGAGCTCCTCGAGATCTTCGAGATCAAGCGGCTCAAGAACACGATCACCCGTCATCTCTCCTCGGGACAGCTCACCCGGCTTTCACTCGTCAAGGCGCTGCTGAATCGGCCCAAAGTCCTCTTTCTCGATGAGCCGACCGCCAGCCTCGATCCCGATATCGCCGACAAAACCCGGACGCTGCTCAAGTCGATTCGCGATCAAAGCCGGCTCACGCTTCTCTATACCTCGCACAACATGAAGGAGATGGAGGAGATCTCCGACCGGATCCTCTTCTTACATCAGGGACGCATTTTGGCGAGCGGGACGCCGGCCGAGATCCTCCGGCTCTTCGCGGAGCGGAACTTGGAAGATGTCTTCCTGAAAGTCGCGCGCGGAAATCATTCCCTCGAACCGCCGGAGAGCCGGCCATGAAGCTCCATCGGGTGACGGCATTGGTCCTGCGGCACCTCTACCTCTACCAGCGAAGCCTGCCGCGGATGACGGAGGTCCTTTTCTGGCCGTTGATCGACCTTCTCCTCTGGGGATTCGTCACCCTCTATCTGCAGCGCTTTCAGGCCAATCTTCCGAAGTTCGTCACCTTCTTCCTCGGGGCGTTGATCCTCTGGGATATCCTCTATCGGGCTCAGCAGGGAATCTCGGTCTCGTTCCTGGAAGAGGTCTGGTCGAAAAATCTGTTGAACCTCTTCGTCACCCCGATGCGGCCGAGCGAGTTCTTGGCGGCGCTCCTGACGATCAGCATCGCGAAGCTCCTCACCGCCGGGCTGGCCAGCGCCTTTTTGGCCTGGCTCTTCTACTCCTTCAATCTCTTCGTTCTCGGGCTCTCCCTCATCCCCTTCGTTCTCAACCTGGCTCTGATGGGATGGGCGATCGGGATCATCACCATGGCGTCGATCCTCCTCTACGGCCAGGAGGCCGAGGTGATGGCGTGGGGACTCGCCTTTCTCGTCCAGCCGGTCTCGGCCGTCTTTTATCCGGTCTCGGTGATGCCGGCTTGGGTTCAGCCGATCGCCTGGATGATGCCCTCCTCCCATGTCTTCGAAGGAATGCGGGCGGTCGTCGAGACGGGGGCGTTTCCCGTCGAGGAGCTGGTAAAAGCATTCATCCTCAATCTCTTCTATCTTTCGCTGGCCCTCTCCTTCTTCTATCGAAACCTTCGTGTTGTGAAAGAAAAAGGGCTCTTGCTCCGCAGCGGGACCGAGTAGGAAGCGCCGTTTCTCCTCCGGATGGCGTCCGCCGGGAACGCCCGGAGCCCATTCTCATCCCGTGTTCCTTCTGAATTCCCTGGGTCATTCCCCTGTGTAAGGAATCTCACGGACTCTCCTTTTCAAGGGTGGTACTCTCAAAAAATCTTGTTCACTCAACGCAACCAAAACTCAAACAGGGAGGTATTCAATGGCCACTGGACAACAGCAAGTCATGCCCCGTCAGCAGCAGCGATCACGCGCGGTCAGCCAATGGAGTCCGCGGACCGAGATGGAGCGGGTCTTTCAAGATTTCTTCAGAGATTTTAGAGACCTTGCTTCCTGGAACCCGCAGTCGATGCTGGCGCTGACCTCGGCGTTCCCGACGGTGGAGATGTATGAAGAAAAGGACAAGTTCGTGGTGAAGGTCGATACGCCGGGCCTGGAGAAAGAGGACATTCGGATCTCGATCACAGACAATACCCTTCATTTGAGAGGGGAGGTCCGGCAGGAGGAGGAGCGGGAAGATCGGAACTATATTTATAGTGAACGGGTCTATGGGACCTTCTCCCGCGACATCCCGCTTCCTTCGGCGGTGAATGCGGATCAGGTCCGCGCCACGGTCAAAAACGGCGTCTTGACGATTGAGCTGCCGAAGTCGAAAGAGGCGATGCCGAAAGAGATCAAGGTCGAGGCTCAAAAGTAACATCCGATGATCTTCGGCGGTTGGGTCTCAAAGCGGGCCCAATCGCCCGCGCGGAAAATAGCGCCGGGTCATGGGAACAAAATCGCTTTGGCGATCCGGACCGCCTCCGCCGGATCTTTCGCGATGAAAACCAAATTCGGCTTCAGTCCCTTGAAGAAGCGCTTGCCGTCCTCGTTCTCGGTCATCAGGATCACCGGCTTCTGCGCTTTGAG
>SCUR01000193.1 GCA_004297235.1 Candidatus Manganitrophaceae bacterium
TTCCGCCCCTTTTTTACAACGAAACAAGGAGGGACCGGATTGGGCCTTGCGATTTCTCAACGGGTCGTTCATGAACACGGAGGAAACCTGACGTTCGAGACAAGCGAAGGGAAAGGGACGACCTTCCTCATTCAGATCCCGATTTTAGGAACTGGCGGGAGAAGGGTTTTCGGAAGATAAATCGGACAAGGAGGAGCCGTCCTTCCCCGGCCGGCCGGTCGGAGAGGATCATCGGAAGGTGCTCTGGTCTCCGAATTCCAATATAAGGAGTAAAGCGATGATCAGGATGCTGATCGTGGAAGATAAAGAGGCGATGCGGCAATCGTTGGCCCGGCTCTTCTCTGAGAAAGGTCATGAAGTGGTCGAGGCGGCAAGCGGCGCGGAGGCGCTGGAGCGATTTAACGAAATGGAGACCGATCTGGTGATCACCGATCTTCAGATGGGGGAGGTCGACGGCCTTCAGGTGCTTCGTGAAATCAAAAAAAGGGCGCCGCACACGCCGGTCTTAATGGTGACGGCATTCGGGTCGGTCGAGGGGGCCGTGGAGGCGATGCGGCAGGGGGCGTTCGATTATCTTCTCAAGCCCTTTTCGCTGACCGAAATCGAGGCAAAGGTGGAGAAGGCGCTGGAGCAGAGGAGGCTTCTGACGGAGAACCGCTATCTGCGGGAAACACTCAATCACACCGTCGGGAGGATGATCGGCCGCTCGGAGAGGATGCAGCAGGTTTACCGGCTGATCGAAAAAGTGGCCCCCAATACCGCCCCCGTATTAATCCTCGGAGAGACCGGAACGGGAAAAGAGCTGGTCGCGCGGGAGATTCATCAGGGGGGGGCGCGGAAGGAGGGGCCGTTTATCGCGGTCAATTGCGGGGCGATTCCGGAGAACCTGCTTGAGAGCGAGCTCTTCGGATATGAAAAGGGGGCTTTCACGGGGGCCTCGTCCCAGAAGAAAGGACGGCTTGAATTGGCCGAGGGGGGGACGCTTTTTCTCGATGAGATCGGAGAGCTTCCCCTCCCCCTTCAGGTCAAGCTGCTGCGGTTTTTACAGGAGCGGGAAATTCAGCGGGTAGGGGGGACAAAAACCATCCGAGTTGATGTCCGGTTGGTCGCTGCGACAAATCGCGATTTAAAACAGGAAATCGAGGAACATCGTTTCAGAGAAGATCTCTATTATCGAATTCGGGTGATTGAAATCCATCTTCCCCCGTTGAGAGAACGCCACGGGGATATCCCAGAATTGGCGGCTTACTTCTTGCAAAAATTTAGTCGTGAGCTTCATAAGAATCTCGACATCCTCCCGGAAGCGCTCGACCTCATGACCCTTTATGCTTGGCCGGGGAACGTCCGGGAGCTGGAGAATGTCATCGAACGGGCGGCCGTTTTGGCGGAGGGAGAGATCATCAAGCCGGGAGATCTCCCTCCGGAGCTTCAACTGATTTCAGCGCCGGCGGCCTCACACGGGGAGTCGAGAGAAGCGGGGCTGACGGAGCGGCTGGAGATGATCGAGCGTGATATTATCAGGAAGACCCTTGAAGAAACGACAGGAAATCAGACACAGGCGGCCAGGGTGCTCCGTCTGCACCGCAGCTCGCTTCAGTATAAAATGCGCAAGTATCGGTTATTGGATTAGCGGAGGGATTCAAGAATGTCTGCGTTACGGCGTTGCCTTCGTGCTTCTATTGACTACCTTCGGGGTTTCTGCGGCGGCGGAGCGGCCCGAGTCACTCCTCGCGGAGCTCCGCGCCATTGATGCGACGTTCCAGCAGGTGTTGAATCAGGTCGATCAATCGGCGCGTCAATCCGAAGAGGTCTCGCGGGAGGTCCAGGCTCTTAAGTTGCAAGGAGCGGGGGGAGGTCTCCATCAGATCCGGCTGGAGCGACTTCTGTCGCGCTTGAGGGAAATCCTCCTTGATCGGCGGGAGTTGAAGAAGCTGGAGCAGAGTCTCCGCGCCGAACGGGAAAAGAAAGCGGATCTTCTATACGACCGGATGGGGGAGGAGATCGAATCTCTGCTCCGTGAGGCGGAGGGGGCATCGCGCCGGGGGGAGATCCAGCGGGCCGACCAGATCCATCGCGCGATTCTGGAAAAGATGCAGATGCGCGAAGCATTGCGGCGACCCGGTTCGCTCCATATTGCTGCGCTTCCCAAGTTTGAGGTGCCAGATCTGGAGGGGGCATCTCCGATCGAGATGAGAGAGATGGCGGTTCTGCTCAGAAACGACGCC
Source organism: Candidatus Manganitrophaceae bacterium (assembly GCA_004297235.1). Lineage (GTDB taxonomy): Bacteria > Nitrospirota > Nitrospiria > SBBL01 > Manganitrophaceae > Manganitrophus. The sequence goes on from SCUR01000193.1 coordinate 2,226, forward strand.
GAGACACTCGACAAGAAACGGAAAGAAATGGAGGAGGAGCGTCGGCTCCTTCGTGAAGAACTTAAAATCAAGCAGATCCTGGACCGGCTCCAGGGATTTCCTAGGGGGATCGAAAACGAGCCGATCGATCGGCAGATTCAGGCGCTGGAGGAGCGGCAGACTCTGCTCAATGAGGCGATCGGCCGTTATGCGGAGCGGATCGAGACCCTCTTTGCCGCTTCGGAGCAGATGCTGGCGAAATCGAAATGGGAAGAGGAGCGTTTCAAGTAGAGGTCCGATGGTAGGGTTGCGGCAGATATTTCGATCGAAATTTTTTCTAAGTCTCTTCTTCTCCGGTTGGATCCTGGCCGGATGCGCCTCCGACCTGCATCTGCGGGGGCTGGAAGCGACCGGCCGGGGAGAGCACGGCGAGGCGGTTCGATTCTATCTGGCGCATCTGAAAGAGCAGCCCGACGACCTGCGCGCCAGAAACGATCTCGGCGTCTCTTATCTTCGGAGCGGACAATACGACCTCGCCTTCTTGGAGTTTCAGAAAGTTCTCGCCGCCGATCCCCGTTATGTCCGGGCTTATTACAATATCGCCCTCGTCTACAACTTCAAAGGGCTTCCAGATGAGGAATTCAATGCCTATCGGAAAGCATTGGAGATCGATCCGGGCCATCTTCCCACCCGGCTGAACCTCGCCCACCTCTATATCGAACGGGGCGAGATCGCCAGGGCAAGAGAAATTTATGAGTCGGTCCTTCAGGCGCATCCGAATCAGCCCCGTGCTCTCTACAACCTTGCTCTGCTATATGATCAAGAAGGAAAGAAAGAGGGGGCCGTCGCGCTGCTTGAGCGATTCCTGGCCGAGCGGCCCGATCCGCAGTGGAAGGAAGAGGCCGAGGGGCATCTGGCCAGACTGAAAAAGTCCCGCCTCTCTCCCTAAGGCGCGCTTGAGCGGTTCCTTTGCTTCCCCGTTTCCTCCTCCGCTCCATTCAACCCTTTCCGGAGCATCGACTCCCAGAGCCAGGTGACCTTGACGAGATAGAGTGTCCCGCCGCCGCCCGTTTGACGGAAAGGATTGGCGATCAAAAAGAGGTGACTGCCGGATCTGTATTCCCAGGAGAGGCGGAGGTTGGCCGCCACAGCGCGTTCCTCCCGGCTCCACTGCGCCAGCCCGTGAAAGAGGAGCCGATTGGTCGGCGACCATTTCACCTCCCCTTCGACAATCTGCGCGACAAAATCTCCCTGCGGCAGACGGACGGCGTCTGTCTTCCATCCCGCCCCCAATTTCAACCCCTCCGCTGGCGCGGCGGTCACCCCCAGATTCAAGGACTTTTTCGTTCCCCCATAGAATCCTCCCCATCTCACGCCGATCTCAGTCGAGATCGGACGGCGGGCGTCGCTTGCAAATCGGATCTGATACTCTTCGTAGCGGTAGATTCCCTCCGGAATGGTCATACCGGGGCGGATCTCAAAGTCGAACGGAAGCCGCTCCGCCTGCGGATTCCAGCTGGCCAGGACAAAATCACCCGACCTGAAATCGGCCTGCGCCCTCCAGTAATCGCCCCGGTAAAGGAAATAGCCCCCCGTGTCGGTCTGGTAAGTCAGCTCGCTTTTGAACCCGAATTCCCGAACAGGGCCCGCGGTCGGTTGCGGCCGGATGTCGATCGATCCCTCCGTCTCTTTCAAATCGGTCTGCTCGACAAATCCGAGCGCGGGGTCGAACCGCTCGTCAATACGGAGGTGGCTCATCCCGATCCTCCAAAAAGGATCGCGCCAGGAGATCCGGCCGTAGGCCGCCTCGCCGGAACCGAGACTCCCGCTCTCGCCGGAGCCGAGCCAGAAGGCGTTGGCGGACAGGTTGGGATGCGGCGCAATGGTCGCATCAACTCCTACCGTTCGTTCCCCCGGCTCCCCCGATTCGGCGCGGTCGGTCGCGATCAGGCCGAGGTTGGAGCGGACCCCGAGATCGCGACTGAGCCGGAGAACGCCGAACCGCTCCGCCGGTACTTCCCCTTCTCTTTCCGTCTGCATCAGGAGGAATCCGACACCATAGGGACCGATCTTGCCGGTCAGCTTGCCGCCGCCAGCAATTGGGATCGAGGTCTGATCGATCAGTCCGATCCTCCGGCTGAAGAACGGCTGCACCCGGCCGGTCAGACCGAAATCATAAAAGTCCCTCCCCTCCAGAAAGAATTCCCGTTTTTCTGGAAAGAAAAGGGGAAAACGGGTGAGGTTGGCCTGAAATCGGTCGACTTCCGTTTCGGCGAAATCGGTATTGAAGGTGAGGTCAAGGATCAGATCGGTCTGGAAGTGATACCGGAGATCAAGGCCGGCGTCGTGATCGACATCCCAGGCGTTGCTCCTGGTCCGCTGATAGGCGCCTCGGACATAGGGCTTGATCGAGAGGCGGCGCGCCTGGAGGGGGGGATTGATGCCGGTCAGATGGCCTGCCCGTGAGACTTCGAAAAAAAATTGCTCCGGTGTGAGAGGGGCCCAGAAGGAGACCTCTTTGAGATGGATGGCGCGCCGACGAAACTGGATCCCCCATTGCTGTTCTTTCCCGGGATGGAAACGGAGTGTCTCGAAAGGAATGCGGATCTCCACCGACCACCCCTTCTCGGACCGCATCGATGCCACCTCCCAGAGGCTGTCCCAGCCTCTGTTGATTCGTTCTCCTTCCTGGCTGATGATCGCATCGGACATGGCGGAGAGGATATTGGTTTCAAAGAAAAAACCGCCCTGATGGTCGTGGTAGGGGTCGATCAAGACGGAGAAGGTATCGCTTCTCTCCATCGCGGCGTCGCGGTGACGCTCGTCCCCTCGAATCAACACCGGCTCCGGATCGTTGAGCGCGGCCGCGACGTAGAGGTTGTTTTGATCGTAGGCGACCCATACAAACGACTCTGCCTGCGCGGGCGTCCCCGGGACGGGCCGCTGCTGCACAAAGCCGGTCGCGGGGGGATTGACATTCCAGACAGGCTCCTCCAGCAGACCGTCGACCGTGATTGTCTCGCCGGAAATCGACAGGGCCTTCAGAGAGAGCTTTGGAAGCTCCTCCGCATCGGCGAGGCTTCCATACAGAAGAATGAGAAGAAAGAGAAACAAGGGAGAGAAATGGAAATACCGGGCGAGGACGGCGCAATATCCTTTTTTGGAAAAAGGGTGAATGATATTCAGTAAAAATCGATGTTCTCTTGGATTAAAAAAAAGAAGGGGGGCGTTGGACATCTCATCCCCCCTTCCTTGCTTGCCTTAAAACTTCTTTTAAAATCTGTCTATCCTACCTTTTCGGTTCCTTCGGGTTTCGGATTGTCATCCGCGCCACCTTTGGCGATCTTTTCCCCTTCTCCTTTGCCACCCTTATCGTCGGTCGGATTGTTGTCATCGGCACCGCGTTTGGCGATCATTCCTGCTTTTTCAGTTCCTTCGGGTTTCGGATTGTCGTCCGCACCCTTTTTGGCGATCTCGATCTGCTCGACCGCCTTGTTATCATCGGTGCAGCCGGCGGAGCGCTTGGGGTGGTCATCGGGGCAGGTGCCGTTTCGTCTTGCATGCGCATCCTGTGAAACTGCAATCAAACCGAGAAACGATACGACCAACGCGAGGACAAATGCTTTCTTCATTGACAAAAACCTCCATTTGGCATTGTTTTGAGAGAAACTGCAGACGGCCCTATGCTGCCTGCATATTGATGAATGAATAGAGGAGACGGTTTGCCTCTCTTCCCAACAGAACAATTTAACGACCGACCATAAGATAAGCAAACGGTATGCCGAAGAGATTCTTGCCTCATTTCCTCAAATTTCACAGCCGCCATCTTCAAAATCGTGGTAAAGGTGCCGGAAATCTATCCGTTTTAGAAAATCGTCCGATGGGAAACTGGCACCTTGATTGCCTCCGTTGAAGGGGCGATGTTTTTATTGGTGACAGTATCGCCGGTATTTATGGTTGTCGTTCTCTGTTTAAAAAGAGAGGGCGCCTCTTAAAAGGCGCCCTTCCTTTGCCGGTTCTTTTCTCTTACTTTCGATCATCCCTCTCCCGTTCGCGCTCCTGCTCCCGCGACCGCTCCGAGGTTGTTCTTGTTTCGGAGCGATCCCGCGACTCGACCCGATCTTCACGCCGTGATTCTCCCCGCTCACGCGATTCCATCCGCGCTTCCGACCGGCTCCGGTCGTCCGAGTGGCGTTCCCGCTCTCTCTCCCGGTCTCTGTCTCGACCTCGGTGGTCATCGTCGCGGGTCAGCAGCCCCTGGTCGTCGCGGCCTCGGCCGCGACTGGAGTGATCGTCGTCTCGTCCATGTCGGCCATGGCGATCCGAGTGATCATCGATCGATCCGTCTCCCCGGCGCTTCATCCTGCCGGAAGAGAGGCCCGCTTGACTGTCGTCAATGTTCCCGTCGCCCCGCAGTTTGACGATCCCCGGCGCGAACTCGGCGGCGGAAGCGGGTTGAGTATCGTCGATGCTCCCATCCCCCCGCTTTTTTATTCCCGGAGCGACCGAACGGGCGGCATGGTCGTCCACCGAGCCGTCTCCCCTCAGCTTCGGTCCGTTGGCCGGGTCGTCCAGCCCCGCCGAGAAAGAAGGGAGCGTTCCGAATAGGGCCAAGAGCGCCCCGACGGCCAGGATCGTTTTTCCTCTGAATCGAATCATATGGTCTCCTCCTTGTAAAATGAATGGTGATCACCCCCGGTCTTTTGCAACAGAGATGCCAATAGGAATCCCGCATTCTTTCTGCTTAAAGGAAACGAAGTTGGAGAGCAGACCGTGTTGGGATGATTGAAAAATGGCATTACTGATTTTGAAAGAGCCGGTTTTCCGGCGGTCACCGGTTCGGTAGGAGCCCGATTTAAAAAAGATAGGCGGTGGAGACCGTCTGGACCATTTCGTTGAATTTGACGGCGGGGTCGGAGGAGGTTCTCCAGTGGTATTCCGATTGGAAGCGAAAGAGCAGACGGCTGAAGGGTCGGTAACGCAGGGCGCCCTGGATCCGATGTTGCGTGTCGCGCCGTCCAGAGTGGATCGGTTCGACCTCCTCCCGAAGATCGGTCGTGAAAATCTTATGGCGGATCCGGTATTGAATGCGGCCCGTGACCGAGTGGGAGTGTCGATAACTCAGTTGAACGCTTCCCGCATGGGTCTGATAGGAGATGTCGTCCCGACGCCCGCTCGGCACGGTTCCTCCCCGGGCCGATCCCTTCTCAAAGGAGTAGTCGAGGCGAAGCTGCCAGAGAATTCCGATCCGAAAAACGTGAGGGGAGCCGAATTTGAGGATGTCGGTATCTTTGGCGTCGAAGGAGTCATTGTAATCGAGATGATTGTAAGAGAGGAGGACCCCTGCGTTCCACCACGGGGAAAGATCGCGGTCGAAATAGACGGTCCCTCCTGCCGATCCCAATGCAATCGTCGGCACGGTCGGATCTTCCTTGTCGAGCGCCGCCGGCGGAGAGAATTGGAGGAAGAGGCTTCCATAGCTCCTTTCCCCGAAGGGGCGCTCGGCGCCGACTTCGTAAAAAGCGTAATCGAGTGCCCCATTCCGAAGATATCGATAGTGCGTCGCCGACCCGCTCCATCGAACGACCCGGGGGCGGTAGGTCAGAGAAACGGTCGGCACCCAGATGACATCCGATTCCCGCTCCTTATTATCCTGGAATACATTATCATCATAAACGAAGGCGGTCTCAATCTCCCCAGCCCACGCGCGTTTTCTTGCGTCTGTTCCGGCCGAGGCGCTTTCCTCTTCAGCGTGCGATGGGGGCGTCAGGAGGGTAATGCCGAGTACCGCCGCGACCCATAATAAAGATCTCATTTGCTGTGCCTTGATCGATAAAGGAAAGACCGCTCGAAGTCGCAGGGGGTGCTCCCTTTTTCGGAAGAGGGTTCAGATCGAATTGCTATTTTCCTTTCATCCATGCGTCGGCTCATTTTCTTTCCGCTTCTCCGCTTTATTCGCCTCAGGGCACGCAATTGCCGTGCCATGAGAGGAAATATTCATGGTGGCGCGACGGACCTTCCGGTGATACCGAGTCTGTCTCTCATCTATTTCGAAAAGATCCCTGTGGGAGGTGTGTGGAGCGGGTGATTTCCCCCAATGCTGGGGGAAATCACCCAAAACGGATCGCAGCGCACGACACTCGGGCGGAAGGGATGGCCTATTTTTACATTTTGGAAGAAGAAGAGAAGAGGAGATAACAACCGCCGGAATTCCGGCGCCAGTGCCGGTAATCCGGTGATCAGCTTGATGCCGTTTGGGTGAGAAGATGCGCATTCCAGAAGGAAGCAGTCCCTCTGTTATTGAGTGTTCTTCGTCTCTTTGACAGATTTCTCTCAGGGTTAAGCGCCGATCCGACTGGTGGCTTCTGTTCCGGATTCGGTGATCGGCATATTGTTTGCTTTGGGGACCTCCAGGGAACGGGCGTTCGCTGTGAGAGGGATGTCCCACCCGGTGAGATCGTCGAACTTCGACGCAAACGCCCTTTCCAGGAAGCGCTGCACCGATGAATAACAGTGCGGGCTCCGGGGGGGGCGGTTATAACTGTAAATAAGGAGCTTAACGATGAAGATTTCTTTTAAATTTTTGGGATTGGCAGTGATCGGGCTGATGGTTACCGCCTGTGGGGGTGGAGGGAGTGGCGACGGAGGATCAGACGAGACGGTGCCGACGTTGGGGATCACCTCGATTCAGAAAGTGGGGGCGACGGCGATCCCGAACGCGAATACATCGTCGAAGCCCGTTTTTGCTTCGAAGCTCTTCGATGGGGGATGGATCCTGGGTCCCCGTCATGCCTTCGCACAGGTGACGCCCTGTGCAACTGATGCGCCGACCTCCTTCGCGGTTTCCGGCGGCAAAATTTGGATCAATCAAGCCTACACGATCTTGGACGAAGTGGAATTTAATCGGGAACCGTCGACGACGCCGAGCCCGGAGTTCGGCCCCTTTGCGCTCGATCTGACCAACACCGATGCCAACGTCGGGGAGGCGATCACGGTCGATATCCCCCAAGGAAACTATAGCGGCGTGAAGTATCGAATCAAACGGATCGAGGATGATGTCAATCAGCCAATTAAAAACGTGGAGAGTGTCAGTGCCTTCAGAGGGAAGCTCGTCGGGGATCCGAAACGGCGGCCGAGCGTCTGGGTCGAGGGGGTGATCGGCGTCGGATCCGAGGGCGAAGGCTTCTCTTCCTGCAAAGACTTTATCTTCGTTGCCGATCATCGGTGGGAGGTTCGGATTCCGCTCCGAAGCGCCTCCGCCGGTTCGACGGCGGTCAACGCGGTGCTCTTCTTCGATCTCGAAGGAGCATTCAAGTCGGGCATGAGCACCTCGGGTGCCACAGCGCAGGGTCTGGTGGGAGAGGTCGGAGCGGGCACCGTAGACAATATGGGGCCGCAATTCCTCGACGGGCGGACGAAAGATTCCGACCATGGCACCCCCGCTGCGAAGGCGATCACGGCGGCGCTTCCAAGCAATGTGAAGGTCTTCTCTCAATCTGTGACCGCCACGAGGGGATTTGACGACAATCCATCCGTTTCCGACTTGGTGAACAGCACCGCTCCGGCTGGGGCAACCGTCATCGACGACAGCGCCGTGCGGGTCAGCGGCGACGACAACCCCTCCGTTTCCGACCTCGCTGAAACGGAGATTCCAGGATAGATCATCCCATCGCAGTCGGCGGCGGGAGGAAACTCCCGCCGCCGAAAACAGACCTGGGGGCGATTTGATTTCTGAGATTTCGGTAAGAACCGCTTTCTTTTCTGCCGACGGAGGCGGTGACCATTGACCAAAATATTCATCGGATAGTGGGTGTGCTTCAAGACACGGGAGGAACAAATCGACCCGATCGTTCATCATGATCCTTTGACCGGCCTGATGAATCGCGCCGGCGTGCACGATCGTTTCGCGCAGGTATCGGCACAGGATCGTTTTAACAAAGTGGCGCTACTCTGCCTCGATCTGGATCGGTTCAAGTTGATTAATGAGATGTTCGGATTCATATTCGGCGACCTCTTGCTGCAATCGATCGCAGAGCGCCTCAAGCGGTTTGTCTTTGAAGGGGACTTGCTTGCGCGCGTCGGCGACGACGAATTCATGATGATCTTAACCCATGTTTCCCATGCCGAGGAGGCTCTGAAGCTGGCTCAGAAAGTCCGCGAGGTCTTGTCGGGTCCTTTTACGTTGAGGGATCATGAAATCATGATGATCGATTTCCGAATCACGGCGAGCATCGGGATCGCGCTCGCTACGCCGAACGAGGAGGAATCGGAGATTTTGCTTAAAAATGCCACCACCGCCATGATGCGCGCGAAAAAAGAGGGAGGGGATCGCAGTCAAATTTATACCCCCGAGGTGGATGCCGCCGCACTCGAGCGGCTGACTTTGGAAAGCGGCCTGCGCGAGGTACTGCGACGAAACGAGCTTTTTTTAGAGTACCAGCCCCAGCTCGAATTAAAGACGGGAAAAATGATTGGCGTAGAGGCTTTGGTCCGCTGGAATCATCCCGACCTCGGCGTGATCCCTCCCGTTCGGTTTATCTCCGTGGCGGAAGAGATTGGGATGATCGAACCGATCGGAGAGTGGGTGCTCCAAACGGCTTGTGCGCAGAACAAGGCATGGCAGCGGTCGGGCCTCCCTCCGGTGAGGGTCGCAGTCAACTTGTCTTCCTGCCAACTTCAGCGGAAATCCCTGATTGATCTGGTGGCGCGAGTGTTAAAAGAGACGGAACTCGATCCGGTCTATCTCGAATTTGAAATAACGGAATCGACGATGATGCAGAACATAGAGACGACCGTCGAAACTCTTTCTGCGTTGAAACGGATGGGAATCCAAATCTCCATGGATGATTTCGGAACCGGCTATTCTTCATTAACCTACCTGAGGCGGTTCCCGATCGATGTCTTGAAAATGGACCGCTCCTTTCTTGTCGAGAACTCTGGGAGAGAGGACGGCATGGCCATCATGATTGCAATGATGAAACTCGCCGGCACATTGAGATTGAAGATCGTGGCGGAGGGGGTTGAAACGGAAGATCAACTCGAGTTTTTACGACTTCACGGTTGCGATGCAATTCAGGGTTTTCTTTTCAGTCCCCCTCTTTCTCCAGATGAGATCGCAAAGCTGTTAAAAAAGAGCTCTCTTGGTTTCGGGAGATGGCAGCAGGCTTCTAGCGAACGGGGAGGAAATCGGATCTGCTGGAGTTCTTGACGGGTATGCTTTCCAACGATAAAAAATATTGAATTGTACCGGAGTTGAGTACAGTCTAGCCCAGCACCGGAAGAACAAATTGCGAGAAGGTTGAAACTTTAACCTACAGAAGATTTTAATGACGAATACATTTATTGTCTGCTAACATTGCAGAATTTATTCGTTGCAGCTTCATATAGACCGACAGCGATTTTGGGAGGATTTCAAAACGAATACGCAATGCGTTAATCTGCCATGCTGTTCCGCTCTCGGAAGTGACCTCATGGTGAAAGACTTGAGATCATAGTGGAAGCGATTCTTAATTCCTTTTTGCTCGTCGCCGCAGCGGAGATGGGGGATAAGACCCAGCTTCTTGCCTTCATTCTGGCGAGCAGATTCCGAAAACCTTGGGTCATCTTTTCGGGGATCTTTGTTGCGACGGTTTTTAACCACCTTCTTGCTTCCGCTGTGGGAACTTGGGTCTCGCATGTGATTCCAGGGAATTACATAAAATGGATCTTAGCGTCCATTTTCATCGTGTTCGCCGCTTGGATTTTACTCCCCGACAAGGAGGAAGGACCGGAGAGCGGGAGCCCCTTTGGGGCCTTCATGACGACGGTGATCACCTTTTTCCTTGCTGAGATGGGAGATAAGACTCAGCTGGCCACGGTGGCACTGGCGGCAAAATATCAGAATGTGGTCTTGGTCACCATCGGAACGACACTGGGGATGCTCTTCTCCGATGGGCTTGCCGTCTTTATTGGGGATAAATCAATTAAAAAGGTTCCCATGAGAACGGTTCGTATTATTGCCAGTGCTCTGTTCGTCATCTTCGGTATCGCAATTCTGATTGGCTATTAAGTAAATTATGATCCTGAAGTACTGACGCTCGATTTGGCCCATGTAAAAGCAGATGCCTTACTTCCAGGATTAAAGAGTCCTCTCTTTTAATTATCTCGGATCGAGTGGTGGTTTGGAACGGAGCGATCCGAGAGAAGCCGGCCAACGAGACTGAAGCAAGAGAGTTCTTGAGAGGGTATGCGGTCCACCCCGCTGAAACTGTGTCCGCAGTGGTCGTCACCGACACTCGCACCAATGAGCGGTGTGAAGGGATCGATCACGCAAAAGTTTGGTTTTATCCCATTCCCGATACCCTCACAGAGGAACTTATAAAAGAAGGAAGGATCTTTACAACAGCGGGAGGGTTTTTGATAGAAGATCCAAAATTCAAGCCCTGTATA
>SCUR01000194.1 GCA_004297235.1 Candidatus Manganitrophaceae bacterium
GGATCATTAACCTCGGGGAGAAAGATAATCTCAAACCATTCACCCGTTCAGACATTGAATTCCTCTCAAATCTAAGAATCGAAGCCTCCATTGCCCTTTCCAATTCGCTCTTATATGATGATGTTCAGAAAATGTCCGAAACACTCCGACAATGGGCTTTAGATCTGGAAAGAAAGGTCGAAGAACGGACTCATGAGTTGTCCGAAAGCAAGGCGGAGTTGGAGCGGTCCTATCAAAAGCTGCAAGAGCTCGACCAGGTCAAAACCCAGTTCTTCGCCAACATCTCTCACGAGCTTCGCACGCCCCTCACTTTGATCTTAGCCCCTTTGGAATCGATCCTGCATCGGGATACGTTGCAAGGAGATCTACGGGAAGACGTAAATAGTATGTATCAGAACGGTCTTCGCCTCCTTAAATTGATCAACAACCTCCTCGACATGGCAAAGATCGACGCCGGAAAGATGCAGCTTTCTTATATAAAGACCGACTTTATAAAATTCGTAAAGGGAATCATTGCCTCCGTCTCTCCCATGGCAGAAAAGAAAGAGATTTCCCTCTCATTTAGCGGCCCGGATCAGCTCAGCGAATTTTATTTCGATCGAGATAAACTAGAGAAAGTTCTTCTCAATATTATCTTCAATTCCCTCAAGTTTACAAATACAAGAGGAAGAGTCGATGTGTCATGTGAGCGAAGGGACGATCATGTGATTGTTCGTGTCTCCGACACAGGAATCGGCATCGCAAAAGAGAATATCGATAAACTCTTCAATCGCTTCTCCCAAATCGATGCCTCCTCCAACCGCCGGTTTGAAGGAACCGGGATTGGGCTCGCCCTATCGAAAGAGTTAATCGAACTCCACAAAGGAGAGATTTGGGCCGAAAGCGAACTCGGCCAAGGAACCGTAATGAACTTCACCATACCCTATCTGACCGATCCAATCTTCATCCCCGAACAGAAAGAAGGAGGCGAAATGGATTGGACCCGTTCGCTTCATAAGGCGGCAGAATATGGAACGGCCGGTGTCGTGCAAGAGGCGCAGCCAACGCAAAGTACAACCACAAAAAGCACACCAGCGGGAGCCCCCAAGATCCTGGTGGTTGAAGACAATCCCGACATGCTCCACTTCCTGGTCACTCAGCTTCAGGACGACTACCAAGTGATCACCGCCCAAAACGGGGTGGACGGGATACAGCGCGCTCAATCCGATCTTCCGAATTTAATTCTCTCCGATGTTATGATGCCGATCAAAGACGGCTATCAGCTCTGTAGAGAGATCAAGGAAAATTCTCTAACGAAACAAATCCCGGTGGTTTTGATCTCGGCAAAAGCCGACCTCTCGATGAAGATCGAAGGTTTGGAGTATGGAGCCGACGATTACCTTACGAAGCCCTTTAGCTGCGAGGAGCTCCGCGCCCGGATCAAGTCGCTCCTCAATCAGCGCGGTCTGGAGGCGCAGCTGATCCATTCCGAGAAGATGGCGGCCCTCGGCCTCCTCGTCGCCGGGATGGCCCATGAGATCAACAATCCAATTAACTTTGCAAAGATGAGCCTGGAAAATCTCAGCAAAGCACTCACCGAGCATAATCGCCTCATGGAAGAAGGAGCGGCACTGGATAGCCCCGAGGTAAAGCGGCTCGACGATAAAATTAACCGAGCCTTCTCAATCATCGCGACCGGCCTCGACCGGACCGAGGCGATTATTTCCGACCTGAAAGCCTTCGTCAGAAAAGATGAAGCGCAGTTTAGACCAACTGATTTGCACGCGGGCCTCGATTCAACCCTTAACCTACTCGGGCCCGAACTGAAGGATCGGATCACTATTAGCAAAGAGTACGGCGAGATCGGCTTGATTGAAGCAGTCCCGGGCCAGATCAATCAGGTTTTCATGAACCTTCTGCAGAATGCCATCCATGCCATTCCCGGCGAAGGGGAGATACAAATCAAAACGTGGAAAGAAGAAGAACGTGTCAAGATATCTGTAAAAGATAGTGGAACTGGAATCTCGCCAGAACATCAGAAAAGGATCTTCGAGCCTTTCTTCACCACCAAAGAAGTGGGAAAGGGAACCGGGCTCGGACTTTCAGTCAGCTATCGCATTCTCCAGAGCCATAATGGCCAAATCGCAGTCATCAGCCAACCGAGACAAGGAACGGAGTTCGTGATAACCTTGCCGGTAAGGCAAACGGTAACCGCCACGCATCAAAACAGATAAGGCGTGCGGGTTCAAGTCAAAAGCTTTAATGCTTTTGGTCTTTGACGTCCCTCGCACCCCACGTTACTTATCTTTATGAGGAAATCATGCAGCCAGGGATTCATCTCAAAGATTATCCGGTCCTCTTCGTCGACGATGAGGAGATGGCCTTAATTAGCCTCTCGGAACTTTATGATCGGGAATTCACGATCCATACCGCAAAGAGCGGAAAGGAGGCAATCGAGGTCCTGCGGGCCCATCCGGAAATCGCCGTGATCATCAGCGATCAACGGATGCCGCAGATGAGCGGCGTTGAATTTCTTGCTCAGGCGAAAAAAATGGTTCCAGAGGCAGTCCGGATGCTGTTGACCGCATATACCGAGATGGAAATGGTCATTAAAGCGATCAATGAAGGAAATATATATCGCTACATTACCAAACCTTGCAACGTCTCCGATCTTCGCTTCGCGATCCTCCAAGGAATCGAGCATTACCATCTCATCAAAGAGCGGGATCGGCTCTATGCCGAGAAAATCGAAACCCTCAAGCGGGTCGCCCGGACGAACCGGCTGACCGCCATCGGCACCTTGGCAGCCGGGATGGCGCATGAGATCAACAACCCAATGGTGGCTATTTACACCTTTCTTCAGATGCTCCCCCAAAAATTGAAAGAGCCCCAGTTGGATAAAGAGTATCTGGAGAAGTTTTACAGTCTCTCCATTCGGGAGGCAGAGCGGATCCAAACGCTGATCCGAAAACTGCTCGATTTTTCCAAAGGAGGGGATCAGGACGCACTCTCCCTGAAAGAGGCCGACATCAATCTCATTCTGCAAGAGGTCGTCGTGCTCCTGAAGCTGGAAGCGCGAAAAAAGGAAACCGAGATCGATCTTCATTCGGCTTCGGATCTCCCCCTCGCTAAAATCGATTCGGAAAAGATCCGCCAAGTTTTTTTGAATTTAATTATCAACGCCATCCATGCAACCGACGCGGGCAGGATCACGCTGACCTCCTCCTTCCATCAGGATGATCAGGGCCAAGGAACCATTCAGATCTCGGTGGGCGATACAGGCATCGGCATCTCCGAAGAGAATCTGGAGAAGTTGTTCAATCCTTTCTTCACCACCAAGGAGACACAAGGAACCGGTTTGGGCCTGATGATCTGCCATCACATCATCGATCAACACCGCGGGATGATTGATGTCCAGTCCAAGCTCGGAAAAGGGACGACGATGACCGTCCAGATCCCGGTCGACCCCACCACCTATGAGCGCCGCAGGATCGTGAGACAAAACGAACCCTGAGTCTTTCCTCTGGAATCCCCCGTTTCTTTGATGCTCTCCCCGTCTCGATATTTTGATTGACTTACCCGGCGGACTCTATCCAAAATAGATTAAGTCTACTTAACTTCCATTTTCAGATAAGGAGGAGCCAATGAAAAGCGGATCACGTTTTCTTTTCGGTCTCATGATGTTTTTAGTCGGCCTTCTCGCCGGGGTAACCGCAGGCATTTTACTGGCTCCCCGGTCCGGGCGGGACACGCGGCGGCAGTTGAAAGGATTGGCCGATGAGGCCGGCGATCGCGTCGGAAAGATCGCGGAGGAATCCAAACAGGCTCTTGCCGGAGCCGCGAAGCATGGAAAAGAATGGGCCGCCGAAGCGGGCGGGCATCTCAAAAAGGTCGGCCAAGAAGCGCGGCAGACGGCCGCAGGGATCGTCGAGCAAGGGAAAGAGTCGATTCGATAAGCGCGCTTCCTTGATTTGAGGATTCTCCAAACAAGCTTCGTAGAATCTTTCAGCGGAAAAGAGAAGACCCGCAATCGAATCGCACTCCTACCCCGCATTGATTCTACAAATCTCCAAAAGCGCTTTTTGGGGGTTGCGTCGGCGAATCCGACGCGCGATGCGTGTTCATCCATGCAACTGCAAACCGCTCTTCCTTCTGCAGCTCTCCTCTGATCATTTCCGCAGCCTCCGAACGGCGAGGCTGCTCCGGGGGCTTGACCAAAAAATGAGGATGTAATACTCTCGTTTTTTGTCCCGAGATGGATGATCCATGCGACCGAAACCTTCGTGGAGCGCCTTAACGATCGACGGCACAGGCCGGGTCGTCCCGATCGAAGAGGGCCGCATAATGCGCCCCGCCCCAACGCCGAGGCTGGGTTCCCCTTTACCCCTCTAATCAGTTACAATAATGAAGATAGGCATCCACGAATCTTTCTGCGCCACACCGCAGAAATCATCCGATTTGAGACATGAAAAACCAAGCCAAAGAAACATTTCCGAAAGAAGCGCAACAACGGGTCCTCATCGAGCGGGTCCGGCCCGAGATCGATGCCGGCCGCTATCCGATCAAGCGGACCGTCGGTGAAAAGGTGATCGTCACCGCCGACATTTTCTCCGACGGTCACGATCGGCTTTCCGCGCGGCTTCTCTACAAACCGGCCTCCGAGAGCGTCTGGATGGAAGCGGCGATGGAGCCGATGGGGAACGATCTCTGGCGGGGGGAATTTCGTCCGCGTGAGAGCCGCCCCTATCACTACACGCTTCACGCGTGGATCGATCGATTCGGCTCCTGGCGGGACGATCTGATCAAACGGGTGAAAGCGGGCCAAGATGTCGCCAGCGAGCTCCTCGAAGGGGCGGGGCTGATCTTTGAGGCGGGCAAACGCGCATCGGGCGCCGACCAAGCCCGCCTGCACGAAGCGGCCCGCGACGTATCGAGCGGTCGCCCCCAGAAAGAGCGGATCGAGATCGTCCTGGATGAAACGCTCTCCGATCTCATCTCCCGTTATCCCGACCGGAGCCGGGCCACCCAATACGACCGGATATTGGAAATCGAGGTCGAACGGGAACGGGCCCGCTACAGCGCCTGGTATGAGATGTTTCCCCGCTCGGCCGGGACCGACCCGACCCGGAGCACCACCTTCCGCGAGGCCGAATCACGCCTGCCGGAGATCGCCGGGATGGGGTTTAACGTCCTCTATCTTCCGCCGATCCACCCCATTGGGAAAAGTTTTCGGAAGGGACTGAACAATGCGCCGAAGGCCGGATCGAAAGATCCGGGGAGCCCCTGGGCGATCGGCTCGGAGGCCGGCGGCCACAAATCGGTCGACCCCGGCCTGGGGATGCTGGAGGACTTCAGGCACTTCGTCGAGGTGGCGAAGCGGCACCGTCTGGAGGTTGCGCTCGATCTCGCCTTCCAATGCTCCCCCGATCATCCTTATGTGAAAGAGCATCCGGAGTGGTTCCGGCATCGGCCCGACGGAACGATCAAGTACGCCGAAAATCCGCCGAAGAAGTACCAAGACATCTACCCGCTCCATTTTGAATGCGAGGAGTGGAAGGCGCTCTGGATGGAGCTGAAGAGCGTGGTCGAATTCTGGATCGAGCAGGGGGTGAAGATCTTTCGGGTCGACAATCCCCACACCAAGCCGCTTCGGTTCTGGGAGTGGTTGATCGGCGAAATTCAGCAAGATCATCCGGAGACGATCTTCCTGTCGGAGGCGTTCACCCGGCCCAAGGTCATGTATGCCCTGGCGAAGGGGGGATTCACCCAATCGTACACCTATTTCACCTGGCGGAACACCAAACAGGAGTTGACCGACTATCTGACGGAGTTGATGCAGACCGAGGTGCGCGACTACTTTCGTCCGAACTTTTTCACGAACACCCCCGACATCCTCCACGAATACCTTCAGACCGGCGGCCGGCCCGCCTTTCAGATCCGTTTGATCCTCGCGGCCACCTTGGCGGCGAGCTATGGCATTTACAGCGGGTTCGAGCTTTGCGAGAAGCGGGCCCTCCCCGGAACGGAGGAGTACCTGGACTCGGAGAAGTACCAGGTTCGCGTCCGGGACTGGAATCGCCCCGGCCATATCAAAGAGCTGGTCGCCCGGGTCAATCAGATCCGGGAGAACAATCCGGCCCTCCACTTCAACGATCGGCTCCGCTTTTATCAGAGCAGCAACGACCAAATCCTCTGCTATGCGAAGACGACCGAGGACCTCAAGAACATCATCCTGGTTGCGGTGAATCTCGACCCGCATTATCCTCAGGACGGTTGGGTGCAGGTTCCGATCCATGAGCTCGGCATCGAGCCGAATGAGAGTTATCAGGTCCACGATCTCATCACGAATGTCCGCTATCTCTGGCACGGCGAGTGGAATTACGTCCGGCTCGATCCCGCTCTTTTCCCCGCGCATCTCTTCCGAGTCCGCAGGAAAATCCATTCCGAAAAAGATTTCGATCCGTTCATGTAAGGAGGTTTTTGAATGCCCGCTAAACAAACGGGGCTTGAAGAGGAACCGCTCTGGTACAAAGACGCCATCATCTATCAGCTCCATATCAAGGCGTTCTTCGACGGGACGAACGACGGCCTGGGCGACCTGAAAGGGCTGACGCGGAAGCTCGACTATCTGAAGGAGCTGGGGATCACCGCGGTTTGGCTCCTTCCCTTCTACCCCTCTCCCTTGAAGGACGACGGCTACGATATCGCCGATTACTTTAACGTCCACCCCGATTATGGAACCCTCCGCGACTTCAAAGAGTTCCTGAAGGAAGCCCATCTCCGCGGGATTCGGGTGATCACCGAGCTGGTCCTCAACCATACCTCCGATCAGCATCCCTGGTTCCAACGCGCGCGGCGCGCCAAGCCGGGCTCCGCCTGGCGGGATTTCTACGTTTGGAGCAATACCCCGGAAAAGTATAAAGAGACGCGGATCATCTTCAAAGATTTCGAGAGCTCCAATTGGAGCTGGGATCCGGTGGCGAAAGCCTACTACTGGCATCGGTTCTACTCGCATCAGCCCGATCTGAACTTCGACAGTCCGCACGTTCAGAAGGAGATGTTCCGGGTGATGGAGCACTGGCTGGAGATGGGAGTCGACGGCCTGCGTCTCGATGCGGTGCCGTACCTCTATGAGCGGGAGGGGACCAATTGCGAAAATCTCCCGGAGACCTATGAATTCCTGAAGCGGCTCCGGGCCCGGGTCGATCAGAAGTTTAAAGACAAGATGCTCCTCGCCGAGGCGAATCAATGGCCGGAGGACGCCGTGGCCTACTTCGGCAAAGGGGATGCTTGCCAGATGGCGTTCCACTTTCCCCTCATGCCCCGGATGTTCATGGCGCTTCGGATGGAAGACCGCTTCCCGATCATCGATATCTTGGAGCAGACGCCGTCGATCTCCGAGAGCTGCCAGTGGGCGATCTTCCTCAGGAACCACGACGAGCTGACCCTGGAGATGGTCACCGACGAGGAGCGCGACTACATGTACCGGATCTACGCGCGCGACCCGAAAATGCGGATCAACGTGGGCATCCGGCGGCGGCTGGCGCCGCTTCTTGAAAACGATCGGCGGAAGATCGAGTTGATGAATGTCCTTCTTTTCTCCCTCCCCGGAACGCCGGTGATCTACTACGGCGATGAAATCGGCATGGGGGATAATTTTTATCTCGGCGATCGAAACGGGGTCCGGACACCGATGCAGTGGAGCGGCGACAGCAACGCCGGCTTCTCGCGGGCGAACCCCCAGCGGCTCTATCTCCCGGCCATCATCGATCCGGAGTATCACTACGAATCGGTCAACGTCGAGAACCAGGAGCGGAATCATTCATCTCTGCTTTGGAACATGAAGCGCTTCATCGCGACGCGAAAGTACTACAAAGCGTTCGGGCGGGGAAGCATCGAGTTTCTCCTCCCCGACAACCCGAAGGTCCTCACCTTTCTCCGGCAGTACCAAGACGAGACGATCCTGGTGGTGGTCAATCTCTCCCGCCATTCTCAGATCGCCGAGCTCGACCTCTCCAAATATGTCGGTTATACCCCCGAAACTCTCTTCAGCCGGAATCGATTTCCCGCCATTCGCGACGGGCATTATACGGTGACCCTCGGGCCTTACGGCTACTACCGTTTTCTGCTGCGGAAGGAGGACGCCTCGATGCATCCCGCCGGCAAGCGACCGATCCCCGAGATCCAGGTCGATTTCGATTGGCAAAATGTGTTCAACGGAAGGGGAAGGCAGGCCCTGGAGCAAGCGGTCCTCCCCGCCTACCTCTTCGGATGCCGATGGTTCGGCGGGAAGGCCCGGCAGATCGAGTCGCTCCAGATCGCGGAGAAGATCCCGATCGGCAGAGACGGCGCGGCGGGACACCTCCTTCTTCTGCAGGTCGAATACACGGAAGGGATGCCGGAGACCTATCTTCTCCCGGTCTCCTTCGCCTCGGGGGAGGCGGCGACGCGGATCGCCGAAGAAGCGCCCCAAGGAATCATCGCCCGCCTCACCGGCCGATCCGAAGGGATCCTCTACGATGGAATCTATAATGAAGCGCTTCGCGGATGTCTCCTTTCGGTCATTTCAAAAAGACAGCGGGTGAAAGGAATGCAGGGAGAGCTGGTCGCCTCCCCGGGAGATCGGTTCAAAACATTGGCCGCGTCGGCGGCCTCCCCACTCGGCTCCCAGGTCCTCAAGACGGAGCAGACCAACTCCTCCTTCGCCTACGGACAGACCTTTCTCTTCAAGCTCTACCGGCGCCTCGATGAGGGAATCAATCCCGATCTGGAGATCGGACGCTTCTTAACCGAGGGCGATCTGCTTTCCCGCATTCCACCCTACGCGGGGGCCCTCGAGTACCGCCGCCCGGGGATGGAGCCGATCATCGTCGGCCTGCTTCAGGGATTCGTCAAAAACGAGGGGGACGCCTGGCGGTACATGGTCGATGCGGTGGAGCGTTACTTCGAGCGGGTCCTCTCGAAAAGAGGAGAGGTGAAGGAGCTTCCCAAGGCCCCTCCTTCCCATCTCCTCACCGCCGACCAGGAGGTGCCGCCGCTAATCCTGGAGCTGATCGGAAGCATTCATCTTGAAATGGCGACTTTGCTCGGAAAGCGGACGGCCGAATTTCATCTGGCCCTTTCCTCTCATACGGAAGATCCTCACTTCGCGCCCGAACCCTACACCCTGCTCTACCAGCGCTCTATCTATCAGGCGATGCAAAGCCACGCGCGCCAGACCTTCCAGCTTCTCAGAAAAAGGCAGAACAGTCTGCCCGAGCCGGTTCAGGTCAAAGCGCAGGAGATCTTGGGCTCGGAGCGGGAGATCTTGGAGCGGCTCAAATCGATCTACCAGAAGAAGATCTCGACGATGAAGATCCGCATCCACGGCGATTATCACCTGGGGCAGGTTCTCTATACCGGGAACGATTTCTACATCATCGACTTCGAGGGAGAGCCGGCGCGGCCCCTCAGCGAGCGCCGGCTGAAACGCTCTCCGTTCCGGGATGTGGCGGGGATGATCCGGTCATTCCACTACAAGGCCCACAGCGGGCTGATCACGCAAGCCTCCATCCGGCCGGAGGATATTCCGGTGCTGGAGCCGTGGGCCGACCTGTGGTACCGATATACCGCCGGCGCCTTCCTTCGGTCTTACCTCGATACGGCCGGAGACGCTCCCTTTATCCCGAAAGACCGTGAAGAGATTGAAATCCTGCTCCACACCTTTTTATTGGATAAAGCGATCTATGAGATCGCTTATGAATTGAATAATCGCCCCGAATGGATTATGATCCCGCTGAAAGGAATTACCCATCTTCTGGAGAATCAGAAATGAGTGGAAAGGAACGAATGCAGAAGACCCTTCCTCCCGCCGGTTTATTGACCGAACACGACATTTACCTCCTGAAAGAGGGGAGCCACTTCAAGCTCTACGATAAACTCGGCGCCCATCTCGTGCAAGAGGAGGGAGCGAGAGGGGTCTACTTCGCCGTCTGGGCTCCCAATGCGGAGTTTGTTTCGGTGATCGGCGATTTCAACGGCTGGGACCGCACCGCTCACCCGCTGCAGGTCCGGCCAGACGGGTCGGGGGTCTGGGAAGGACGCCTGACCGACATCGGCGTAGGGGCCGTTTACAAGTACCATATCGCTTCCAGACATCAGGCCTATACCGTGGAAAAAGCCGATCCGTTCGCCTTCTGCACGGAGGTCCCTCCCCGAACTGCCTCGGTGGTGTGGGACCTGCACTATCACTGGAACGACTCGGCGTGGATGGCGCAGCGGGCGCAACGCAGCCGGATGAATGCGCCCCTTTCCGTTTATGAGATGCACCTCGGCTCCTGGCGGCGGGTCCCGGAGGAGGGCAACCGCTCCATGACCTACCGGGAGATGGCCAAGCCGCTGGCGGAATACGTCAAAGAGATGGGATTTACCCATGTCGAGTTGATGCCGATTACCGAGCATCCTTTCTTCGGTTCCTGGGGATATCAGACGACCGGATACTTTTCCCCGACCCGCCGGCACGGAACGCCGCAAGACCTGATGTACCTGATCGACACCCTGCACCAGAACGGCATCGGCGTGATCCTCGATTGGGTCCCTTCGCACTTTCCAACCGATCAGCACGGACTTTCCTACTTCGACGGAACGCATCTCTACGAGCACGCCGATCCCCGGAAGGGATTTCATCCCGATTGGAACAGCGCCATCTTCAACTATGGGCGGAACGAGGTTCAGGCCTTTCTCATCAGCAGCGCGCTTTTCTGGCTGGAGAAGTATCACATCGACGGGCTTCGGATCGACGGCGTCGCCTCGATGCTCTATCTCGACTACTCTCGGAAAGAGGGGGAGTGGATCCCCAACATGTACGGCGGCCGGGAAAACCTGGACGCCATCTCTCTGCTGAAGCGATTCAACGAGGCCATTTACGGAAACTTCCCCGACGTGCAGACGATCGCCGAGGAGTCGACCGCCTGGCCGATGGTGTCGCGCCCGACCTATCTCGGCGGGCTCGGCTTCGGGATGAAATGGAACATGGGGTGGATGCACGACACCCTCTCCTATTTTTCAAAAGACCCCGTTCATCGGAAATACCACCACGGCCAGCTCACCTTCAGCATCTGGTATGGCTTCTCCGAGAATTTCGTTCTTCCCCTCTCTCATGACGAAGTGGTCCACGGAAAGGGCTCGCTTCTCGGAAGAATGCCGGGAGACGACTGGCAGCGGTTCGCCAACCTGCGCCTGTTGTTCGGATATATGTACGCCCATCCCGGAAAGAAGCTCCTCTTCATGGGAGGCGAGTTCGGCCAGTCGCAGGAATGGAACCACGATCAAAGCCTCCATTGGCACCTCTTGCAATACGCCCCCCATCAACAGGTCCAGCAGTGGGTCCGGGATCTCAACCATTTCTACCGAGAAGAGCCGGCCCTTCATCAGAAAGACTTCGATCCGACCGGCTTCGAGTGGATCGATCTGAACGATTCGGCGGCGAGCACCCTCAGTTTTCTCCGGCGGGGGGATGATCCGAGCCGGCCGGTCGTCTTCATTTTCAACTTCACCCCGGTCCCCCGCCTCGATTATCGAATCGGCGTCCCCGCCGAAGGCTACTGGCAGGAGCGGCTCAACAGCGACTCGGGTTTCTACGGCGGGAGCAACTTAGGGAACAGCGGAGGAATCTCCGCCGAACCGATCCCCTCCCACGGGCGTCCTTACTCGCTGCGGATCACCCTGCCCCCGCTTGCGGTGATCGCCCTGAAAAGAGTGTAACCCCCTCTCACCCTAAAAATAAAAAATCTTGAATATTGGAATGGGGCTTCGCCCCATTCCAACCTGATTTGAATTCAATAGAATGAGCCAAGACTTTGCCCCCGCTCCCTCTTTTGCCAATTCCGAAAAGATATGATAGCATCGGACCCATTCGTCTCAGGAGAACCGATTGAAAGGCGCTTCGACACCCAGCATGAAGCGGGAGAAGGGAATTCGATCTCTCCTCTCCGCCGTTCAAGTATCTCGTTCGGCCGCGTTTCACGCGATCGGCTCCGCGGTGAGGGAAATCAAAATCGCCTCCCTCTCCGGCATCTTCATCACCGCCCTTCTCCTCGATTTTTCAGTCTGGCTCCCCACCCTCTGCAAAGCGGCGGCAATCGTTTTACAAACAGGAGGGATCCTGAAGCTGATATTTGAAGAGCGCTACCTGCTTCTTCGTTACAGGCGCTTCTCTCTGAAGAAACGGCTGATCCCGATCGCCCTCTTCGCCGTCGCCCTTCTTTTTTACCTCGAGAAGGCCCTTCTCCTGCTGCAGATCCGGAACGATCCGGCGAGCCTGCTCGTTCACACCTATCGCCTCTACGGGATCATTTTTTTCGGATCGGCTTTCTCAATCTATGCGCTCCGGTTGAAAACCATCGCGCAATTTCTCGATCGGCTTCATCTCAAGCCCGCGCAGACCATGGCGGTCAGTTTTGCCCTTTTGATTTTCTTCGGGGCCCTCTTTCTCTCGCTCCCGCAGATGGTGGTCGACCCGTCCCGCATCTCCTTCATCGACGCCCTTTTTACGGCGACGTCGGCCGCCACCGTCACCGGCCTCGGCCTTTTTCCGGTCTCGGAATATTATCGGATGAGCGGGCAATGGATTCTCCTTCTCTTGATTCAATTCGGCGGCCTCGGGATCATGACCTTCGGCGCCCTCTTCGCGCTCCTCTCGAAGCGGGATCTTCGCCTCAGCGACGAGATCGCCCTTCAAGGGATGCTGGAGACCAAATCGATCGGAAGCGTCCGGCGGGAGGTGGCGGCGATCTTCGTCACGACCTTGACCATCGAAGCGATCGGCGTCCTCCTTCTCTGGCTCTGTTTTCGAAACGAGGCCGACGGCGCTCTCTTCACGGCCCTCTTCCACGCCGTCTCCGCCTTCTGCAACGCCGGCTTCTCCCTGTTTCCGGCCAATCTGGAAGGGCATATCGGGAATGCGCCGGTTAATTTCATCATCGCCGCGCTCATCATTCTCG
>SCUR01000018.1 GCA_004297235.1 Candidatus Manganitrophaceae bacterium
GGAGCCACCGGTTGTTGGTCGCAGGGGGAGCCGGACTCGCCGCCACGATTGAACCCCGCGCGCAGGGTCCACATCGGCATGACCGCCGCAAACGGCGGATCAGTGCATTCACCGGAGATAAACCGCTTGATTCCACCGCCTCGCGGATCATCCAATCGGATCATTCTTCCTCCCCTCTTTAGAAGAATTGCTTCATCCGCTCCTTTCCCTTACGATGGAAAAAGAAGCTCACCCTTTCCCGGAAAGGAGCAACGCATGAAGGCAACCGACATCTTAAAATCAGACCATCAAACCATTCTCGACCTCCTCAACCGGCTCAAAGCCCTCAAGCAGAGAAACGCCATCCTCCTGCAACGGATTTACGACAACCTCAAGGTCCACAAGGAGTGCGAGACGCGGATCTTCTATCCCGCACTGGACGGCATTGAGCACGACGAGGTCCAAACGAGCATCGAGGAGCATCAAGAGATCGACGACGTTCTCGAGGAGCTGATGGCGATCCGGATTCAAAAAGGAATGGCCGTCTTTATGGAAGTGCTCGACACCCTCGACCAGAAAGTCCGGGCGCACTTCCAAGAAGAGGAAGAGCGGCTCCTCCCCGCCGCCGAAGAGGGGATCGCAGAGAAACTCGACGATCTCGGCGCACAGATCGAACAGCTCAAGATCGACTTGCGCACCAGCCAATACGGGATGGCCGCGTGACCCTGCGCTCGATGCAGACCCTATGCAACGCCGTACTTTTTAAACCACGCCAGCATCCGCTTCCAGCCGTCCTGCGCCGCTTCCTTACGGTAGCTGGGCCGGTAATCGGCATTGAACCCATGCGGCGTATCGGGGTAGACGACGATCTCCGACGGGCTCCCGGCGGCTTTCAATGACTGGCGCATCCGCTCGATCGTCTCCATCGGAATGCCTTGATCGGCGCCGCCGTAGAGCCCGAGCACCGGCGCTTTCAACTTCGCGGCGACGTCGATCGGGAATTGCGGCTGAAGTTCGGTCTTCTCCCCTACCAGACGTCCATACCAGGCGACGCCCGCCTTCAACCGCGGGCTGTGTGCCGCGTAAAGCCAGACGATCCGCCCGCCCCAGCAAAACCCGGTGATTCCCAATCGGTTGATATCCCCCTTTCCCGACCTTCCGGCCCAGTCGGCCGCGGCATCCAGGTCGGCCATCACCTGCGCGTCGGACACTTTGGAGACCACCTTGCTGAAGATCTCCTGCGTGTCGGGCATCTTGGAAACATCTCCCTGCCGGGCGAACAATTCGGGGGCCACCGCGAGATAGCCGGCCTTGGCCAGACGGCGGCAGAGATCTTTGATATGTTCATGGACACCAAAAATTTCTTGAACCACGAGCACGACCGGAAAGGCCCCCCCCTTTTCCGGCATCGCCCGATAGCCCGGCATCTCGCCGTCGGCAACCGGGATCTTCACCTCGCCGGCGGTCAGGCCGGTCGCCTCGGTGGTGATCACCTCCCCGAACACCGGTCGCACCGCCAGTGCGAAGCCGGCGGCGAGCGCCGTCATGACGAACTCCCGCCGCGTAAAGTTGGATTTTGATCGAAAATGATCCAATGGCTCATCCATATCTTCTCCCTTCCCCAAACAGCGCAACAGCAAAAACAGTCTACTTTCTTCCGATCCTGCTTTGCAACCGCACTCTTAAGATCAACATAGAAATGACGAATAAGAATCGAAATAAAAAGCTTGTGGGAAAATTCGGTTTTACCCTCCTCTTCGTGCAGGGGAGATCCAAGATTGTTCTCTATTTCTTTGTGAGAAATAGATGAGACGTTTTGATCCGGGTGGGGCCTCTGCGTCCGAGCCGGGGCCCCAAAGAGCCTGCGCGCTTGGAAGTTCTACTCGCAGAAGCTGTCCTGCGTTCCTTCTGTCACGAGTGGCCGTTCCTGATCCTAGGCCAGACGTTCCACTCGCATTTGACCGAAGACGACATCACTCGGTCCGGTAAAAAAGTCGGGACCTTTTTATTTTATCGTGATCCCGATCACTTTCATTGACTCCTCTCTCTCAGAATCTGTATAGTTTTTGAAGAGTCATTTTCAAAACAACGCAGGAGCATGGATGAAAAGGATATTCCTTCGATGCAAACCGATCTTGTTTGGAATCTTGCTTCTGGCCGGCTGCGGCGGCAGCGGAGAGAGCGGATCAAGCGGAGTGAAGATCCAACAGCTGACGGCGGCGCCTTCCGTGGTCCGGCCGGGAGAGAGCGCCGTCTTGACCGTCTCGGCATCCGGCAAGGATTTAAGCTACAGTTGGCAGGCCGCGTCGGGAACATTGAGCGCCACGGACGCCAATCCGGTCACCTGGACCGCCCCTTCCGCCGTCGGGAGTGTGCCGATCCGCGTGGAGGTGGCGGGTAAAAATGGAGCCAAGGCGACCGGAATTGCGAGTGTGCTGGTCTCGGTCAGCCCGACCGGTCCCATCATCACCAGCGTCAATCCAACCGAAGCGAAAATCGGCGGCGAGATCGATGTGACCGGCGCCGGGTTTGGAAGCAGCCAAGCGGGAAACAGCGTCGTCGTCGGCGGGGTCGCGGCGAGCGACATTCTCAGTTGGAGCGACACGGAGATTAAAGCGCGGGTCCCCGAGGGGGCGTCGAGCGGATCGGTGAAGGTGGTGGTGAGCGGGGTGGAGAGCAGCTCCGGCGCTCTGGTGGTCTTGTGGCAAAAAGAAAATCCGGAGAACGCGGCCGTTTCCACCGCGGCCCATGACCAGTTTTATCCCCAACTAATCTCGGACGGCGCCGGCGGCGCGATCGTCGTCTGGGCCGATTTTCGCAACGGGGCCACCTCCGACCTCTTCGCGCAACGGGTGAACGGAAGCGGCGCGGTCCAGTGGGCCGCCGACGGGATCGCCGTCTCGACCGCGCCGAACAACCAATCGTTCCCGCAATTGGTGTCGGACGGCGCCGGCGGCGCAATCATCGTCTGGGAGGACAATCGGAGCGGGACCTCCGATATCTACGCGCAGCGGGTGAGCCCGGAGGGAGCGGCGCTGTGGGCCGCCGAGGGAATCCCCCTCTCCGCCGCGGCGAACAGCCAACTCTCTCCCCGGTTGATCCCGGACGGCTCGGGCGGCGCGATCATCGTCTGGCAGGACCACCGCAGCGGGGGGAGCGCCGATCTTTTCATACAGCGGGTGAATCAGGCCGGCGTCGCGCAATGGACGGCCGACGGGGTGGCCCTCTCCACGGCGGCCAACGACCAGCAATCTCCCGAGCTGATCTCCGACGGCAACGGCGGGGCGATCGTCGTCTGGCAAGATCATCGCAGCGGCGCGACGGCCGACCTCTACGCACAGCGGATCGGCGGCGACGGCACGGTGCAGTGGACGGCCGACGGGATGGCGATTTCGACCGCGGCCGATCATCAACAATTCCCGCAATTGATCTCGGACGGCGCCGGCGGGGCGATGATCGTCTGGCAGGATCGTCGCAACGGAACCGACCAAATTTACGCGCAGCGGGTCAACGGCGCCGGCGCGGCGCAGTGGGCCGCGGACGGCATTCCGATCGCCGCCACGGCCCATCCTCAAACGGCTCCCCAGGCGGCTTCGGACGGTTCGGACGGAGCGATCCTCACTTGGCAGGAGGGGAGCGATATTGCCGCCCAGCGGGTGAATGGGAGCGGCGCCGTGCTGTGGGCGGCCGAAGGGGTCGCCGTCTCGGCCGCGGCGAACAGCCAATCGTTTCCGCAGCTCGTCCCGGACGGCGCCGGCGGCGCCGTCCTCGCCTGGAGCGATCAACGAAGTGGAACGAATTACGACATCTATGCCCAGCGTCTCAACAGCGGCGGGACGGTTCTATGGACGGCCAACGGGGTTCCGATTTCCAACGCGGCCGGAGACCAATCCTCCGGCGCCGCCGCCTCCGCTCCCCAACTGATCGCGGATGGGGCGGGCGGGGCCGTCGTTGTCTGGCAAGATCATCGCAGCGGGACGAGCTCCGACATCTACGCCCAGGGGATCAGCGCCAGCGGCCGGCAATAGCCGCTCCGCCTACCCCGTGTGCCGTTTGTGGATCGTGATGCTGTTCCGATCGGGGTCTTCGACCACCGCCATCCGGCAGACCGGGGTCTCGACCTTGTCCAGGATAAACGTGACCGATTTATCCCGGAGGCTTCGCGTATAGCCGTCGAAATCGGTCACTTCAAACCCCACGATTCCCCCTTTCGCCCCCGGTGTGCGGCCGAGATTCATCGTTGTAATGGCAAAGGTAGAATCTCCCAGATCGTACTCCACCCACTGGTCCTGAAAGTTGCTCCCCACCTTGAGCCCCAATACCCCCTCATAAAAATTTCTCGATCGCGACATGTCGGTGACCGGGTAAACGGTGAAGGCGATGGATTTAATCATTCGTCGTTCCCCTCCTCTGTGAGATGAAATACAGGGAGGATAAGAGATTGGAAATCGGATGTCAAATCGATTCACAGGGAGGAAGCGGAATCGGTTTGAAGCGCTCCCATCGATTGCATTCGAACCCGCCTTAAACAAACGTCCGGGATAGACGCATCCGGAATGCAAAAAACGGGTAAAACCTGCATATCATTTCTGGGATTTGCAAAGCATTGCCTGGCACTTTGCAAAAAGTTTCCGCTTTGAAAGATCACGCCGCCTCACCGCGCGGTCCCGGACCGTTGCCCCGCATCGGCACTCTTTTTGCTAAACCTTACTTCCGAAATTAAGTTCTCAACCCTAACCGTTCCAATGCGATCTGAAAAGGAGGCGACGATGCGAGAAGAAGATCTTTATTGTGAAGATACCGACGAGAACCGGCGGTTCAACCGCTACCACCGTTTGGCCAAGAATCAAAGCAGCGAGTCGGAAGGATATACGGAGCGGATCGAGCGGGAAGAAGATGAAGGGAGGCCGTCGCGCCGCTCCTCCAACTATTTCGACGCCATTTGGGAAGGAAGAACCCGGTAAAAGGTCTGTTCACCGCCTCCTCGGAGAAATCGGCGCCGGTTCCTCGCACGCCGGGTCGGAAAGCGGATCACAGTTCGATCGCGCTGACCGACTCGGCGATTCGCGCCGGACGATAGGGATACCGATCGATATCTTCGCGCCGCGTGACCCCGGACAAGACGAGAACCGTCTCCAGACCGCTCTCGATCCCGGCGACCACGTCGGTGTCCATTCGATCCCCCACCATCACGGCATTCTCGGAATGCTCTTGCAGCCGATGGAGCGCGGTCCGCATCATCAACGGGTTCGGCTTGCCGACAAAGTACGCCTGGTGTCCGGTCGCCTTTTCGATCAACGCGACCAGCGCCCCGGTGGCGGGGACGATCCCCGCCTCGGTGGGGCCGGTTACGTCGGGATTCGTGGCGATCAATCTCGCCCCGTTGTAAACCAACCGGACCGCTTGCGTGATCCGCCGGTGATCGTAGTAGTCGGTGTCTCCCACCACGACATAATCCGGCTGAAGGTCGGTCACCACGTAGCCGACCTCGTGAAGCGCTTCCATCAGGCCCGATTCTCCGACGACGAACGCCGTTCCCTTCGGCCGCTGGCTGTTGAGAAATTGCGCCGTCGCGAGGGCGGAGGTGTAAATATGCTCGGCGCCGATATTGAGGCCGATCTTCTTCAGCCGGTGCTCCAGGTCCTTCGGGGTCCTCAGCGAGTTGTTGGTGAAGACCAAAAATTTCCGCCCCTGCGACTTCAACCGCTCGATGAAGACGTCGGCGCCGGGAATCAGGTTCGGGCCGCGGACCAACACCCCGTCCATATCGATGAGGAAGCTCTTCATTTTTTTTTGCTCCACCGGCTTCACGCGGACGCGCTCCCTTCCGATCGGCGACGCTTTCTTTCATTCATTATGATATCGAACCGGGGGGAAAGATAAAGCCGACCGCTGGAAACCGCCGGCGGCTTATTTTTCCTTCGAGACGAAATCGCTGTCGTTCAGTCCTTGATCGTTCCAGGTGACCTCCCGGGCGACGCGCATCCCCTGATAGATAAATTTCATCTGCGCATGGATCGGCCGGCTCCACTTCTCCATCCCCGTGCGTGATCTGAGACCGACATTGAGGCAGGTCTCCTCCTGGGGATTCAGGTCGCCCTTCCAGTCGGAGTCGCCGCCGAGCATTTGAACCTCCGGCGGCAGCGCGAGGGTGATCTCGACCCGATCGATCCCGACGTCGAACGCGTGCAGGCAAAATAAAAAACCGAACGGCACCCCTTTTTCCACCTTCCGCGATTCCCCTACCCCCGGCAAACCGACCGTCGCATCGAAAGGGAGAGCGGCGCCCTCGGCCGTGCGATCCATCCGGAGCGCAAGCAGCGATACCGCCAGGAGGATTCCCGCCGGCAAGCGATTCCGGTTTTC
>SCUR01000019.1 GCA_004297235.1 Candidatus Manganitrophaceae bacterium
TTTGCTCCGAAATATACGCTTCGCTGCTCCGTAGCTTCTCGGGGGCGGTCACCGGATGCCGGACGCCGACCAACGATTCGAGATGGCGGAGGATCCGCTCTTCCGTGATTTGAGCAATGTGAGAGGCGATAAACGCCTGCCGGTCTGAAGATAAAGGGGTGCTCTCCAACATATCCACCACGCCTGAACACGATCGCGCGCCGATGTTCAGGCTCGGCGCGCGAAGATCAATAATAAGTTACACGCCGACGGATTTAAACTGCTCGACCAGCCGGTCGAGCTCCTCCGCATGGTGCTTTTCCGTTACACAGATCAACAGATGGTTTTTCAGCTCGCGATAGTACGCGCCGAGATCGATTCCGGCCAGAATGCCGGCGCGGCGCGCTTTTTTGAGCACGCGGGAAGCCGGGGCCGGAAGCTGAACCACAAACTCCTTGAAGAAGGGGGCCGTAAAGGGAACGGTGAACCCGGGGAGGGCGGCGATCTTCTCCTGCGCCGCGTGCGATTTGGCCAGGCAGAGCAGCGCGACTTCCCGGAGGCCCTCTTTCCCGACGGTGGCGAGATAGACCGCCGCGGCGAGCGCGTTGAGCGCCTGATTGGTGCAGATATTCGAAGTCGCCCGCTCCCGGCGGATATGCTGTTCCCGCGTTTGAAGGGTCAGGCAGAAGCCCGGCCGCCCCTGTCCGTCGGTGGTGGCGCCGACCACCCGCCCCGGCATCTGACGGATGAAGTCGCGCCGGGTGGCGAAGAAGCCGACGTAGGGGCCGCCGTAGCTGATGGCGTTCCCGAGCGGCTGCCCTTCGCCGACGGCGATATCGGCGTTGAATTCACCCGGTGTCTTTAAAATACCGAGGGAGATCGGATCGACCGTCATCACCAGAAGCGCCCCGCGCGCATGCGCCAGCCGCTCGATCTCTTCGACCTCTTCCAATTGTCCGAAGAAATTCGGGTGTTGAATCAGGACGGCGGCGGTCTGATCGTCGATCATTTCGCCGAGCTTGTCGAGCAGCGTCGTTCCCGCTCCGAACGGAACCTCTTTCACCTTGGCCGAGGGGAGACCGGAGAGGTAGGTCTTCACCACTTCGCGATAGTGCGGGTGGACGGAGCGGGCGATCACGACCTTCCCTCTTTTCGTGATCCGCATCGCCATCAAAGCCCCCTCCGCCAGCGCCGAGGCGCCGTCATAGACCGACGCGTTGGAGACCTCCATCCCCGTGATTTGACAGATCATCGTCTGATACTCGTAGATCGTCTGAAGCAGCCCCTGGCTCATTTCGGCCTGGTAGGGGGTGTAGGAGGTGTAGAACTCCGATTTGGAGAGGACATGCCCCACGGTGCTCGGAACGAAGTGATCGTAGCTTCCCCCGCCGAGGAAAGAGAGGGCCGTGGTGGTGTCGAGATTTTTTCGGCTCATCTCCCAGAGCTCCCGCCGCAGCTCCATCTGTGAGAGGGGCGCGGGAATGTGGAGGGGGCGGTTGAGCCGCAGGCTCGCGGGGATCTCTAAAAGCTGATCGAAGGAGGAGACGCCGATCGCCCCCAGCATCGCCTTTTCTTCTGCTTCCGTTTTGGGAATATATTCCATGAAACCTCCGTCGGTTCTCAGAACGATTTTTTCTTTTTGTAGAAAGGCCTTTTGACAATCACCGCGGGGGTCGCGTTGCCGCGGATGTCGATTAAAATCTCGCTTCCCTCTTCGCTGTAGCGAGCATCGACATATCCCATGCCGATTCCCTTTCGAAGGGAGGGGGAGAAATTCCCGGAGGCCACCTTGCCGATGATTTTCTGATCGGAGTAGATCGTGTGGCCTTCGCGGGGAACCCCGCCGGTCAAAAGCTCAAAGCCGATCAGCTTTCGTTGAAGCCCCTTCTCCCGCTGCCGGACCAACGTTTCTTTTCCGATAAATTCTTTGTTAAAATCGATGAAGCGCTCCAGATCGGCCTCGATGGGCGTCGTCGCCTCGTCCATATCATGGCCGTAGAGAGGATACCCCATCTCCAGGCGCAGGGTGTCTCGGCATCCCAGCCCGGCCGGTTTGATCCGTTCGGTTTTCCCCGCCTCCAGCAGCGCGCTCCACACCGTTTCGGCCGCGTCGGCCGGAACGATGATCTCATATCCCTTCTCCCCGGTGTAGCCGGTCCGGGCGATCAGCGCCTTGGCCCCCCGCGACGGGACCAGCTCGGTTTCGATAAAGTTACGAAGCGCGATCTCGCTTTTTCCAAAGGGAATGATCTGAACCAGCACTTCCCACGACTTCGGTCCCTGCAGCGCCAGCATGGCGGTCTCGCCGCTGACGTCCTTCAGCTCCGCGCCGGGGGGGAGAGAACCGGTCATCCATTTGAAGTCCTTCTCCAGGTTCGCGGCATTCACGATGACGAAGAACCGATCCACCCCCTTTTTATAGAGGTAGATGTCATCGATGATCCCGCCGTTTTCATTCAAGAGCATCGAATACTGGGCGCTTCCCCGCTGCATCTTGTGGACGGGGCCCGGGGTCAGCCGTTCCAGATAGGCCTCGGCTCCCTGGCCGGAAAGCTCAAAGCGTCCCATATGGCTGATGTCAAAGAGCCCGGCCGTGGTCCGAACCGACTGATGCTCATCGGTCACCCCCGAATAGGAGAGGGGCATCTGCCATCCGGCAAAAGGGACGATCTTCGCGCCTAATTTTACATGCATTTCATAAAGAGGAGTTCTCTTCATCATCCACCTCGAACGGTTCGGTTGTCTTAGGCTCTTTTGTTAGTGGGAGGACCCGGTTCCTAAGTAGGCGGATTGAACCCGCGGGTTCTGCAAGAGCTGCGACGCCGGATCGGATAAGACGATCTGGCCGGTTTCCATCACGTAGCCGCGGTCGGCCAGCGTTAAAGCCGCATGCGCGTTCTGCTCCACCAAAAGGATCGTCTTCCCCTGCCGGCTGATTTCCTTAATCATCTCAAAAATTCTCTCGGCCATCAAGGGGGAGAGGCCGAGAGAAGGCTCATCCAGAAGAAGGAGCTTGGGCCGCGCCATCAACGCCCGGCCGATCGCGAGCATCTGCTGCTCCCCTCCGCTGAGGGTCCCTCCGCGCTGAAACAAACGCTCTTTCAAAATCGGAAAGGAGGTGAAGATCTGCTCCAGATCCGCTTCGGCCTTCTTCGGGTCGGTTTGAAGATAGGCCCCCATCTCCAGATTCTCCAAGACGGAGAGTCGGGGAAAGATCCGGCGCCCTTCCGGGACGTGGCAGATCCCCTTCTCGACAATCCGGTGGGGCGGAAGGCCCGAAATTTCCTCCCCGCAAAAAACGATGCTTCCGGAGCGGTTCGGAACGAAGCCGGAGATCGTCATGAGCGCGGTCGTCTTCCCCGCGCCGTTCGCGCCGATGAGGGCGACCACCTCTCCCGCCTCAACCTCCAGCGAGATCCCCTTTAAAACCGACACCGCGCCGTAGGAGGCGTGCAGATCACGGATTGAAAGCATCGGCAAAAAAAGAGGAACTAGAAATCGCGGATTGCGGATTGCGGATTGCGGAGTGAGAAGCAAGCAGTAAAAATCTTAGCTCCTGTTTAGTCTTTCCATTCCGCAATCCGCAATCCGCAATCCGCAATGGCACCTATCGCTCCGCCGGTTTTCCCAAGTAAGCCTCGATGACCTTGGAATTCCCTTGAATCTCCTCCGCCGTTCCTTCGGCGATTTTCACGCCATGGTCGAGGACGAAGATCTGATCGGAGATCTTCATCACCATTTTCATGTTGTGCTCGATCAAAAAAGGGGTGATCCCTTGATCCCGGATGCGGCCGATCAAAACCATCAACGCTTCCGTTTCCCGGGGGTTCATCCCGGCGGCCGGCTCGTCCAGCAGGAGCAGACTCGGCTCCGAGGCGAGCGCGCGGGCGACCTCGAGGCGCCGCTGATCGCCGTAGGCGAGATGGCGCGCAGGAAGATCGGGCCGGTCGGCCAGACCGACAAATGCCAACGATCGAAGCCCTTCCTCCCGAAGCCGCCGCTCCTTTTCGCGAAAGGCCCGGCTCTGAAACAGCGCGCCGAAAAAGCTGGAGATCAGCGGGGGGGCGCTTCGCAGGTATCGCCCGACCATGACATTTTCGAGGACCGTCATCTCCGAGAAAAGCCGGATGTTCTGAAAGGTCCGCGCCACCCCGCGCCGGGTCACTTCATGCGGCGGGAGCGAGGCGATCGGCTCCCCCCGAAAGCGAATGAAGCCGGAGGAGGGGGCGATCAGCCCGGTGATGCAGTTGAAAAAGGTTGTCTTCCCCGCGCCGTTCGGTCCGATGAGGCTGGTGACCTTGCCCGCTTCGATCGAGAGTGCAATCGTTTCGAGCGCCTTCAGCCCGCCGAAGGTCTTGGTCAGTCCCTCTATCTCTAAAAAAGCCTCTGGAGGCATGACTTTTTCTCTTTTGGATAACACATTTGGAGAAGGAAGTCAAAGCGCGAGCACCTTACCACAGCGACGGTGAAGGGTCAAGAAGAAGAACCGAAGCGGGATGAACCTCTCCGCCGACCGCGCGCGCTGCACGGACGACCGATGAACGCGTTCCGGACCATTGAATTCATTCGCTGCAATAGATTTAAAAAGAGACAGGTTTGTTCGCATCATGACAAAAAAGGTTGACAGGGTATCAAATGCGGATCTCTTTCAGCGCCCCGTTTTTCTTCAGAGGTCGTTTGATAAAAAACGCGCGGCTGTAGGCGATCGTCACCTTTTTGACGGTGTAAGCGATCTTACGGATTGGGTCGGTATAGCAATTGCAAAAATAAAAATATGTACGACGAGCGGTCGATTACGAGGATGTAATCTCCGTGCAGGCAAGGTGCCTCATCCCAGCGTGGGTGGTGCACCTTTTTTATTGCCTCCCTTTCGACGGAGACGATCCGACAACCGATTACCGAACAGACATCATGGAGGAAAAGAGCAAATGATACGATACCGCCTAGTGCGCATCCTCGTTTTATCCGGACTTTTTGGAATCCTTCTCCCCTTCTTCACGACCGGTCCTTCGGTGGCCCACGCGGGGGGGACCCTTAAGATCGACGACGCGCACTCCCTGAGCATCGGGATGGGATTGCGGACCAGCTTCAACATGATTGAAGACGCGGCGCCCGACGGGAAGAGCCGGTCAAAAGACTTTGTCCTCGAGAATGCCCGCCTCTACCTGGCCGGGCAGCTTCATGAAATCATCACTTTTGAATTCAATACGGAACGCGAGCAGACATCGACCACGACCGAGAGCATCCGTGTCCTGGATGCGGTCCTGAAATTCGGCTTCAGCGATTATTTCAATATCTGGTTCGGCCGCTTTCTTCCCCCCAGCGACCGCTCGAATCTGGACGGTCCTTTCTACCTGAACGCCTGGGATTTTCCTTTCGTTCAGATGTACCCGGCGATCTTCGCGGGGCGCGATGACGGCGCCGCCGTCTGGGGAATGATCGGCGGAGGACGATTCAAATATCAGGTCGGCGCGTTTCAAGGAGAAGGGGCGGTCCCGGGCGGGCCCAACCAAAAAGACGATCTTCTCTATGCCGGCCGTCTGACCCTCAATCTGTGGGACCCGGAGCCCGGCTACTACAACAGCAGCACTTATTATGGCTCGATGAATGTCCTGGCGCTCGGTTTGGTGGCGATGACCCAGAAGAATGCCGTCGGCACCCTGGCGGCGCCGGGAGATTTTACCGGCTGGAATGTCGACCTGCTTGCGGAGCGAAACCTCGGAAGCGCCGGAGTGCCGACATTCGAAGGGGCTTACTATCACTATGATAACGACGGCCTTGCGCCGGAGGGAAAGGGGTATCTTGCTTTGGTCAGTTACCTCTTGCCGACGAAGATCAGCCTCGGAAAACTACAGGGGCAGCTGCAACCGCTCATCCGTTACCAGAAATTCGAAAACGAGGGGCCGTCGACGGCGGATCACAGCCGGACCGATCTGGCGCTGAACTATATCATCAACGGCCAC
>SCUR01000195.1 GCA_004297235.1 Candidatus Manganitrophaceae bacterium
CGCTTTTCGTCCTCTTCGGCGTCGTCATCCTGATGGGTGATTAAAATGATTTCTCAATTCGATCCATCGCTACTAGAAAGCATGGAGCGGGGCCGATTCACCCGCTCCATGCTTTTCGATCGACGGCGGATTCCCCGCCTTAGTCTTTTACTCGAAACCCGGTGATCTTAAGCACGTCATCCGTTCTATAGCCGTCCAAGAGCGGCATGTTCGTATCGTCGCTGTGCTGGATCGACAGGTACGCGGTCTTGCCGTCGGCGCTGAAGATAAATCCGGTCGGCTCCGCGGAGGAGTCTTTGACGGAGAGCATTTTCACGCAGCCGTCCGTCTTGATATCCCGGTCGGCCCCGTCCGGAAGACAAGCAAAAATATCTCCATTGTCGTGGTCCTCAATCACATAAAGATTTCCGGTGACAGGCTGGAACTCGAGATTGTCAAAGGAGTTAAAATCAAGGTCTCCTTCGACAAAGCGGTTGGCGACCACGACGGAAGTCGCCGAGGTCGGCGTTGTATCGACCGCGCAGACCACCTCGGCGTAATTTGAAAAATCTTCGGAGCCCGTGTCGGTCCAGCAGAAACGGACCGCTTGGGGATTGGAGGAATCGATAAACAACGGGTCCTGATGCAAATCTTCCGGTCGATAGTAACCGGTGGCGCCGGCCGTGTCGGCCTCTCTTCTGGCATCGGCCGCGCTGACCGGAATCCATCGCCCCCGGCCGATCTCTCCTCCCTGGCCGAACTGGTTGTTTGCAACAAGAACCTGCATGGCGTAGACATTCCCGGCTGTCAGCGGTGAATCGTTGAGATTGCTGATCGGGCCTTCCGCGCTCCGAGGAACCGTCGGAATGAATTTAAAGAGGGCGCCCCCATCGCTGTCCGCAATCGACGTGCCGGGCCGTAGCTCATCGCCCGCGAACACGACCCCGCTCGGCAGCACGGCAATCCCTTCCCAGGAGATTCTCGGTAAGGCGGTCCGTTTGGAAATGTGTCCCGGATCGCTGACGAGGCCGGTCGCCCGGTCGAGTACGGTCTGCTCCGTGGTGGTCAACGGATCCAAGATTTCATAAGCGCCCCCATCGCCGCTCTCTTCGGTGGCGAGGATCGTTCCCCACGGGGTCGTGCGAATCCCGTCGCAGGAGGTCATGCCGCGTAAGACGGTTTCGACCGCGCCGGTGGTCAGATGGATCCGTTGGACGGAGGGATTGAGCTTTCCGCCGTTCAAGGTTTGTCGTCCCCCCTCGACACAGGTGATTAAATGGGTCGGGTTGATTTCAGGATAAAAGGCCATCATGTCGGTCGCATTGCCTGCAGTGCGGGTTAAATATTCAACCTGTAAACCGTCTGCAAGCAGCACTTGATCGGAAGCCGGCTGTGTCGCCGTCCGATACGGCCCGGTCGTAGCCGGCGCCGACCCTTCCAGCGGTTTCCGAAAGCCGAACAGCCGTCTTGCTTGGTTCTTCAGCATTTGCTCGACCTTGATACCAAAATCCTTCTCCTCTTCTGCGCCTGCATTAAAGCCGACGAGGACGAATGTCAGCGCTGCCAACAAAAGCTGGGCAATCCATTTTTTCTTCAGATAAAGCATATGTCTCCCCCTGGGTTGATGATGAGCATTATTTTTGTCTCAGACCGCAGCCGGTAAAGTCTCAGAATGTTTCGGATTCACTCTAGCGTCTCGTGATTTCGGTTCTCTCAAGAACATGTTAAAGAGCTGTAAAATGAAGAGGGGTGCCGTGCTGTCTTCGAATGAACAAGGCGGCGAGGGAAATCTTCTCATGTGAAGAACGATCCAACTGTTTTTGGACCGCCCGCAACAAGAGAATGGGAAAGCGGCGGAAGTTTTAAGCCCGATGACAAGCGATCGGCGGCGGCCTCCGGGGAGGCTACTCTTCGTCACTCAGTTTATACCCGAGCGAGGGGACGGTCTCGACGGCCTCGGTGAGCAGCGGGATCTTCTCGCGCAATCTTCGGATATGCACATCGACCGTGCGGGTGGTTCCGAAGTAGTCATACTCCCAGATCGTGGTCAAGAGATGATCGCGCGTGAGCACCTTTCCTCGGCTCTTGAGCAGATGTTCGAGGAGCGAGAACTCCTTGGCCGTAAGGGGGACGCGCTTCTCCGAGACTTTGACCTCATGCCGGGCCACATCCATTACCAGCGTTCGATAAGAGTAGGTTGAAGCGCTCTCCTTGCGTTCGGTTCTTCTGAGCAGCGCTTTCACCCGTGCCATCAGCTCCTTCGGGGAGAAGGGCTTGGTGACATAATCGTCCGCCCCGAGCTCTAAACCGATCACCTTATCGCTTTCTTCATCCTTGGCGGTCAGAAAGAGAATCGGAAGAGCAGCCGTTTCTTCTTTCGCTCTGAGCTTTCGGCAGACTTGGAGCCCATCTTCTCCCGGCATCATGATATCTAGAATCACCAGCGACACGGTCTGCTTGGCGGCCGTCTTGAGGGCGTCGGAGCCGTTGGAGACACACAGCGGCTGATACCCTCCTTTCTGCAAATGATGCGCGATGAGTTTACTTAAATCGGCCTCATCATCTACGATCAGGATCTTTTGCGACATACGTTTCTCCTTGAAAGAGCGGAATTAAAGAGCTCCGAGTTCCTTGAGAAGGTCTTTGACCCGGCGCTCAATGCTGTTTCGTATCTCTCGGAATGGACGGGGGGAAAGATGTTTCGGGTCGGGGATCATCCAATCCTCACGGCGTTTTCCCCGGACCGAGGGGCACGCCTCTCCGCAGCCCATCGTGATCACGGCGTCG
Source organism: Candidatus Manganitrophaceae bacterium (assembly GCA_004297235.1). Classification (GTDB taxonomy): domain Bacteria; phylum Nitrospirota; class Nitrospiria; order SBBL01; family Manganitrophaceae; genus Manganitrophus. The sequence continues at coordinate 2,767 of SCUR01000195.1, forward strand.
TATTCGATATCGGGAACCTCCTTCAACGACTTGGAGGTGTGCCGGGTCAGATCGTAGCCGATTTCCCACATCGCCTCGATCGCCTTCGGATGAATCTGGCCCGACGGGCGCGATCCGGCGCTATTCACGTCGGCCTTCTCCTTCCCATAGATTCGGGCGAACGCCTCGGCCATCTGGCTGCGGCATGAATTTTCGACGCAGACAAACAAGATCCGTTTCATCCTCCTCTTCCCCGGCGATGGGGGCCTACAATCGATTCACTGTGTTGCCCATTTGTGAGGGAGTCGAACCGAGCGGGTCTCATTCCCCGGCCTCCTCCGCGGGGCGAAATTTATACCCGATGCCGCGAACCGTCAGAAGGAAACGGGGATGCGACGGATCGGGCTCCAACTGCTGCCGGATCGCGTGGATATGGACGTCGAGGTTATGCTCTTCCACGAACTGGTTTTCACCCCACAGGGTGGAGATTAAATCATCTCTCCTGAAGACCTTCCCCGGATTCTGCGACAGATATTTCAAGATGCCGAACCCGGTGCGGGTCAGCCGAAGGAGGCGTCCCGCCATCCGGATTTCATGCCGCTCGGTATCGATGACCAGCGAGCCGATCCGGTAGAGTCCGTCCGGGGTTTGCTTGGCGCCCATCTGCTTGCGCCGCAGAAGCGCCTTGATCCGGGCGATGAGCTCCCGCAGGCTGAACGGTTTTGGGAGGTAATCGTCCGCGCCGAGCTCCAAACCTTGAATCCGATCGGATTCCTCCCCCAGCGCCGTGAGGATGAGAAGCGGGATCGGCCGGGTCCGCCGGTCTTTCTTCAGGGACCGGCAGACCTCCCATCCGGTCAAACCGGGAAGCATCAGATCGAGGAGTACCAAATCGGGCAGCCGGGTTCGGGTTTCGGAGAGCCCCGTTTCTCCGTCGGCGGCGACCCGGACGCGATAATGATGCCGGGTGAGCTCTTTGGTTAAGATCTCGATCATATCGGGATGATCTTCGACGATGAGGATCTCTTCCGGCTGTGGAGGGATTCCTGGAATGCGGTTCTGCGCCATGTTATGGATCTTACCGGAAGAGTGTTGTGCGAAGATTACGCCGGCGTTAAATTTTTGTTTCGCGGCCGCTCTTTGATCAGCAGGTCTCTCCCTTCACCCTTCGTTTTGTCCCTCTGACCGTTTGAGCGACCCGGTCGGCGGCGGCATTCGCCCTCTCCCGGATGGAGGAGGGGAGAAGGGGGGTCCGGAAAAGGAGCACCGCGTAGGCGCTCCAATAAAAGAGGGTCTGAAAACCCAAGGCCGTCAAGGGGCTGATGATGAATGCTCGGCGGACCAGCGTCGCGGGGATAAAAACGGCGCCTGCCAGAAGGAGCGTTCCGGCGAGCTTCCGCCAGGGGAGAAACGCTCTCCAAGAGACCGACATCAACCGTTTCGTTTTCCAGAGCATCATTCCCTTTCCAAGATAGCCGACCAGCGCGGTGGCGACGACCGCTCCGGTCAGCCCGGCGATTTTTACGAAAGGAAGGATCAGGAGGAAGGTCAGGACGATCTTCACGGTCGTCATCCAAAGGATGAACGGAATGCGGGCATAGCATCGGAGCATCCCGTCGGTCAAGAAGACGGCCGGGAGGATTCCCAATGCGGAGATTTGAAAAAGAGGGATACTCTCCCGATAGGCCTCCTGAAAGAGGAAGAGAATCATATCGGGGGCGATCAGAATGAAGAAAAGCCCGACGGGAAAGAAAAAGAGGGCGAGCCGCGCGGTGACGTCATGCCATAGGGCCAGCCTCTCTTGAGACGACCCTTCTTTTAAGAGGGTGGTCATCCGGACCATTAAGACCTGTGTGGTCGGGGTGTAGATAAAATCGATAATCGGAATTTGCGTGATCCCGACGGAGTAGACGGCGAACGTGGCGGCGTCAAAGAGAGCGGCCACGGCGTATTGATGGAGGTTCTGCTGAACGACATCGACCAATACGGCGGCCCCGAAGGGGAGGGCGTAGGCGAGCTGCGCTCTGAATCCTCCCGGCTCCGCCCGTGGGGGTCGAGCCTCGGATTTGAGAAGCGCGATTCGGACCGTATAGGCCAGTGTGATCAGGCACCGCAGCGCCGCAAAAGAGAGGAGCCCCGCCATCACGCCGGAGAGGGAGCGACTCATCAGAAGGGGGAGGATAATAAAAAGACCGCGAATCATCTCCGATATAAACAGGACGGTGGAGCCGGCGGCGACCTGCTCCTGCGCGATCAGGACGGTTTCAAAGTGGCAGGAAGCCAGCATCAAGACCAGAAAGAGGGCCAGGCGGGGGATAAACGGGGTGAGAGCGGGGTTGGAAAAGGAAGCGGCGAGCCGCTCTCCTCCGAAGAGGAGGCCGATGGCGGCGAGCGTTCCCGCCAGAGTGGCGAAGAGCGCGGCCTGCAGAATCCAGCAACGCTTCCGCTCCGGATCATGCGGGATGAAGTAATAGAGACTCTGGACCATCCCCCCTTGCAGAATCAGGTAGAGGGTCGTAAAGACCAGGAAGATCTGTTTGAAGGTGCCGTACTCGGCCGGAGGAAGATTGCGAGCCAAGAAGATCGGGATAAAAAAAGTCAGGACGAAAGAGGCGACCCGTCCGATAATGAGCGTCATGGCCTGCGAATGAATCGATTGGGTTCGGCTCTCTACGACGGCTTTCATCGAATCGCTCTCCTACCAAAGGTCTTTCTTTAAATCGAGAAGCTCCGGCGTATTCAGCAGAGAGGAGAGGTCCTCGCCTCTTTTGATGCCGCTGGGTCTCGATTCTTCTCTTTTCGCGGACCGCCATCGCCGCAACGGGGAGTGGTTGTAGAGGCGGACAAAGTAATAAAGAATCATGATCGTACCTCCTAAATAGAGAGAGAGCTCAAGGGGGGTCAGGTGATTGCGCCATCCGATCAGAGAGGGGATGGTTTGGACCAGGAAATACTGCGCCACGTAGGCGAATAAAGAATTCCGTCCGAAGAGGGCGAGGGCTTTCTCCATTCGTCCGGCCTCTCCGACGATGTCGATCTTCACGATGACGTGGGCGAGAATCAGGAAGAGGGCCGCCAGATAAAATGGGAGCAGCGAGGAGAGCTTCTCGGGGTAGAAGAGAAGTTTCAAAGCGCTCCCCCAGGGGCGCTCCGAGTTGAGTTTTCCCCAGATCCACATCCCGATGAAGCCTCCTGAAAGAAAGAGAAGGGGGACGACGCTCAGCCGTAGGCGTTTCACGAACCGGTCGGGTGTTCCGCCGGCCCGCGATTGGGCAAAGCGGTTTCCGAAAACCGTTCCGATCATGAAGAGACCGCCCAGCGGGACGATCGGATAGGAATCTCCCAGGAGGTGCTCGCCGCTCGGAGAGAGGCCGAAAAAGAGCTCTTTCAGGAGCAGCAGACCGGGAGAGGAAACGGGGGGAAAGAGCACGAGGAGCTTCCAGGAGAGAAGCGACCCGATCCCGATGGCCATTCGGACCGAAGGCCGCAGTCGCGGAACGAGGGTGGGAAGAGAGAGGAAGAGGATCGCCAGCGTATCGGTGATATACCCGTAGCGCAGATAGACTTGTATAAAAGAGGTTTCTTCCCGGAGGGGATAGGTCCCGACGGCGATGAGCAGATGAGCGAGGGTGAGAAGCTGGAGGCCCCGAAGGAAATATTTCCGTTGGATGCGCCGAAAGTCGGAGTGCGTGTACTCGAAATAGCCCAACAACAGGCCGCTGAGGAAGGTGAAGCCGGGGGTTCCGAGATTGGTGATTTTGGAAATGAGAAGGATGAACCGGCGATTCGACTCCGAATCGCTCAGGAGGATATGCCCATGTCCGAGGGTGATCAGGCAGATCAGCAGCCCGCGAACCACATCGATCGCGAGAACCCGCCCGCGCGCGGTCGAGGCGGGGAGATCAAGAAGGTCTCGGCGGGACGAACCGGAAAGCGCTGGAATGGCCATCTCATCTTTTAGGATGAAGGCCGTGACGACGAGCGTGTCGATGAGGTGTCTTGAGAGAGCCGGAGGACGACCCGGCGCAGATAAAGTTTCTTCTGCGATCGGGGCCAGTTCGTTCGATTGATCAGAATGACCGGATCGATGACGTCGCCGCAGGCGACGCACCGCCAGATAAAATGGCTTGCCCGTCCGATTTCATCCAGGGCCCGATCTCTCACCATCATGCCGCTGCAACGTCCACAAGGCATTCATCACATCCTTTTCTTTATATGCTGAGAAGCGCGTTTTTCAATCTATTGCTCTTTGATCTTCTTTCATTTTAACGGAAGGATGTTATCGGCCTATCAAGAGGGTGTTAATGGGATGTAAAAAATAGAGAGGTAAAAAGGAGGCGGAAGAATGGCGGAGGCAGACCGTCTGCTTAAAACGGCGATCCGACCGCCTGCTGAAACTTGCGCCGCGCTTTTCCAGCGCGGTAGACGGTCGGCGCGGCCCGGAGCGCGCGATAGAGCGGACACCAGCGATGAAGCCGGGTCGTGCAGTATTGATCGATTTCCGACGAGCTCGGCTCGAAGGCCCCCTCCCGCGCACGGCATGCCTGGAGCCCTTCCGAGCTTTCCGGCTTTCCCAAATAAGGACAGTTCATCACCTTCTCCTCCCCTTGTGGTTTGGCTTGCGACCGGCGTTGCCCCGGCTGAACGGCCGGGGAATCGGACCATTTTATTAAATCAGACCTTCATTACGAAAAAATGAAGAGGCTGTAAATAAATTGTTGAAAGAGGATCGGAACGGCGCCGGGGTGAAAGAGAGCGGGAGTATCCGGAGTCGATGGAAAGAAACCGTCCCAAGCGGGTCACCGCCTGGGACGGATCTTTTCGCCATCCCAATGCGGGGTCTGGAAGGCCCCTCTGGGATTGGCTCTTTCACTTGAATCAGGATTTACTTTCCTTCTCTTTGAAGGAGATCCTCAATGCTGACCCCCACCTGAGATTTTCCGCCGAAGACCGACCCGGCCACCTTTTTCTGAAACCGATGGGCGCCGAGCTCATAGGCTCGGTCCGGGAGGGAGATGTATCCGACCTCTTTAGAGAGGGTCGCCCCATTTTTCAGGTAAAAATCGACGAAGTTCCGCACCTCCGGTTTTTCGTAAGAGTTCATGCTGATGTAGATGAAGATCGGCCGGGCGAGCGGCTGATACGTTCCCTTCACCACGTTGTCGTACTCGGGGAGAATCGGCCCCTTTCCGTTGGCGTCGTTTTCATCGTCGATCGGCACCAGCTTGAGCCGGTCTTTGTTTTCCTCATAATAAGCGACCCCGAAGAAGCCGAGCGCATATGGGTCGGAGGCGATGCCTTGAACCAGAACGTTGTCGTCTTCGCTCGCCGTGAAATCCCCCCGGCTGGCATGCTCTTTTCCGACGATCGCCTCGGTGAAGTAGTCGTAGGTTCCGGAGTCGGCCCCCGGACCGAAGAGATGCATCTCCTTATCGGGCCAGCTCGGACGGATCTGATTCCACTTCTTGATCTTCCCCTGCGCGGCCGGCTCCCACATCTTCTTCAGCTCTTTCACCGTAAGATGATCGACCCAGGTGTTCTTCGGATTGACCATGATGGCGATGCCGTCGTAGGCGATCGGCAGCTCGATATATTGAATCTTATTATTGGCGCACTGCTCCACCTCCGACATTTTGATCGGTCGGGACGCATCGGAGAGATCGGTTTCTCCGCTGCAGAACTTTTTGAAGCCCCCTCCGGTGCCGGAGATGCCGACCGTGACCCTTGTGCCGGGGTTTTTATTCTGGAACTCCTCGGCGACCGCCTCGGTGATCGGGTAGACCGTGCTGGAGCCGTCGACCTTGATCATGGCCGATTTGGCCCACGCCTGCGCGGAGAAGCTGATGAATAGTAATCCTGTGATCCATATTTTTTTCATGATTGGTCCTTATTTTACGCTTCGGCCATTTCGGTCCTGTTAATGCGATGTTAAATTTTTGTTACATACTTGCGCACAGACGCAAGCGCCCCCTCCCATTGTTTAAGCTCAACAGGAGGAGGCGCGCTTTGGAAAGTCTTTTTGGAGACTCTTAGAATTTCACAACCGCATCGAATAGAAGCCGCTTCGTATCATCTTCTCCCGGGGGGAGTGTTTCGTCTTCGACCTGAGTTATCGAGTATTTGGCCTTGAATTGGAGCGCCTTGGTCGGATTGTAGGCGATCCAGGCGGTATGTCCCTTTCGGTTCGTTCCACCGTTGGGGCCGAAGTCCGAATCGGAGATATCGGCCACAGTGGCGTCTGTTTCGACGAGTCTGTAGAAATAAGCGACTTCCCAGCTGTGAGGATCGGAGGCTTTTCCGATGAGGAGGCCGGCTTGATACCCCGTATCCTTATCGGTCGTCGTATCGGCCAGATTTTTCACATAATCACCCTGCAGGAGGATGGGAAGGTCGGCCACTTTGGTCGCGAGCTGGGCGGTGATATTGAGAACGCGAAACGGATTGCGCAACGTATTGGCTGTCGTGGCGCATGTAACACCGGCAACATCACCCGCTCCCAGAGGCGATGGACAGGTTGAAAAGCGCGTATTGCCGTCTTGCGTGGTCACTTGGCTGAGGCTGTTCGGAGGATTGCCGGGGACGTTCTTGAAGCTGTAAAAAGTCCCGGCCAAAGTGACGTAAGTGTCTTTGGCAACACCGAGTTGAACCCCCGCCTGCTCGCCGAAAAGCCACTGGTCGTTGTTGTCGGTGGAATCTTCATCGAGGACAAACTGTCCGGCGTTGGCGAAGAGAAGGAAGGTGTCTGCAATCTTAAGGGTGACATTCTCGGAGAGTCCCTCCGGGGTTAAATCATCGTCCCAAACAAGTTCCGTGACCCGGAAGAACGGGTTCGGCATTTTACCGGCGGTTACAGCCAGCCACTGGGCTGCTTTCCATTGCAAATAAGCCTGTTGAATCCAGATGGACTTTTGACTGAAGAGATTATCGAAACTCTGATTGGTGGAAGTCTGGCTTCCCTCCCCGGACGCGACCTGGATGCCGATGAGCAAATCATCAATCTTAAGCGTGCTTCCCAGCCGCAGGCGAAACCGTTCACGATGCCGATCGCGGTCGGGAGCCTCCCTGAGGGTCGAGTCGTGCCGGAGGCGAAGATCGCCTGCGAAGCTCAATCGTTCGACCCACTTTGTAAACCGAGCCTCCTGGATGGAAGCGGCCTCTTCCTTTGTAATCGTTCCTTTTTCAATCAAGAGTTCTTCAAGTGTTTTGGGATCTTCCGCAAAGAGCGGCCTGTTCGATGCACTCAGAATTCCGAAAGCGATGAACGCGATTATGAACCGTCGCATCTGTTTTTATCTCCTTTCGCAATGCCTCTTCGGCGATATGGATGGTGGGTGGATGGGACTCTCTCCAGATCCAAGTCAAGGAATGCTGAGCGATGGACCGAGAGCCCTCTCGGTCCATCGCTTCAGCAGACTTTTCGTTTCTTTTTGAGTGTTGCATTCTAAACTTTGATTGAATGGACGTAAGATCCTACATGCGGGGGGCTAAAGAATTCAATAGTTAATTGAATGATTCCGCATTAAGATATCCTGATCATCCGTTTTCTAAGCCACGCATCTGGTTTACAGAGTGAAATTATTAAATAGTTCAATGTAAAATTTGCAGATGAAATATTCATGAGGTCGCCGCAATGAGAATCGTTGGATAAAAGCGCTTGACAGGAGATGGTATAATAGTCTATAAATCCGATAGGAAATAAGGTTGGAATATGTTATCTAAAAAAGCGAAGTATGCCCTCCAGGCATTGACCCTGCTGACAAAAGAATATGGCCGGGGTCCTATACTCATCTCCGATCTGGCTGAGAAGGAACGAATTCCCAAAAAGTTTCTTGAATCTATTCTCTTGAGCTTGAAGAACAAAGGAATCCTGCAGAGTAAGATGGGAAAAGGAGGAGGATATCTTCTCGGAAAGCCGCCTGATAGCATTACCTTAGGAGAAGTGATCCGAATTTTAGATGGGCCGCTGGCGCCGCTTCCCTGTGTCAGCCAGACTGCTTATCGGAAATGCGATGAGTGCGAGGATGAAATTACCTGCGGTATCCGCCCGGTCATGAAGGAAGTCCGTGACGAGACGGCCCGGATATTGGATGGGACCACCCTTTCAGATTTGTTGAATAATGTGGAGAGCCTGACGAGAAGGCGAAAAGAAACGCTCGTTTTCCACATATAATTTTTTTGTTTTAATATTCTACTATATTGATAGAATAAATAGTTTTATCGTTGAGGAGGACCGATGAATCGTTTGGAAAACTCGGGTGAGGAAGAGATCAATCGCGAAATACTCCTTGCGATCAGGAATATCCGATACGGATCGGTCGAGATCATCATTCACGATTCGAAAGTGGTTCAGATCGAACGTAAGGAAAAAGTTCGATTCGATCGCGATCACTCCTCACGATCGAAGTAAGTATAGGGCCGACCAGATCTCTGGAGG
>SCUR01000196.1 GCA_004297235.1 Candidatus Manganitrophaceae bacterium
CGCTTGGACACTCATTCCGCTGGTTGGGGTAAGGGAGCCAGACAGACAGGAATTTCAGACGACTCATGAAAAATGAAGTGAGCTGCAAATAGAATACCGACAAGGAACAGATGATTGGACCATCAATCTCTTCGGAAAAACCGCGAAAACGACAGTAACCGACCGGAGACAAAAAAAGAGGTAAGAGCCGCGTGGGGCAAATCCCCCATCTTTGGGGGATTTGCCCCAGCGAAGCGGAATCTCCGGGATGACATCCGGCAAAACGTGTTCGATCATCGTGGACCCTACAATGGAAATCTTTATTTATCGACCTCATTGACTCGTATCGGGTTATGCGCTAGATTTGGCACAGAAATTTCATACGGAACTGCAATGTCTCTTTATCCTCATCATCGGTCTTCGTCGATACCAATCCAAGAAAAACAGTCATTCAATCTGCTCCGCCGGTTTGCGCTCCTTAGCTTTTTATCGGTTGGTCTGATCAGCGCGGTCTCCGCATTTCTTCTCTCGCGCTTCCTCACGAACAACATGCTAAAACGCGACGCCGTGGTGACAATGGAATTCGTCCAGACGATTGCACAGGCGGAAAATACACGTGGATATTTCGAGACGGATGATCCGGGGAAAACAAAGGTATTTTTTGAGGCCTTCTTCAGGCAAATTGCAACCATGCCGGAGGTTGTCCGAGCCAACGTTTACAACAGCGATGGATCGATCCTCTGGTCGGACGACGACCGATTCATCGGACATCGCTACACTCAAAACCCGCAGTTGAAAACGGCGCTGTCAGGAGAACTGGCGGTGACCAGCGGCACTTCCGGAAAACCGCTGAAGCCCGAACATGTCTTCGATCGGAAGGTTCCTTTTTTTGCGGAAATCTATATTCCGATTTGGAACGTCCGAGAAAATAAAGTCGTCGGCGTGGTCGAGGTCTACAAAGTTCCCCTCACCTTGTTTGAGGCGATCAAACGGGGGAACCAACTGGTCTGGCTGAGCGCCGGAGTCGGAGGCCTCTTTCTCTATATCTCCCTCTTCTGGATCGTCCGGCGCGCGGCGCGGGTCATTCGGCGGCAGCAGGAGCAGCTCGTCGAGTCGGAGACGATGGCCGCCATCGGCGAGATGGCCTCGGCGGTCGCCCATGGCATCCGCAATCCGCTCGCCTCCATCCGCTCCTCCGCAGAAGTGGCGCTGGAGGAGGCTCCCCCCTTTCGCGCCACAGCGGAGGAGATCATTCACGAAACAGACCGAATCGAAGACTGGATCCGGGAGCTCCTCGCTTACTCCAAACCGCCGAGCGGGACGCCCGCCCCGATCCGGATGAACGAGCTGATCCAATCGACCCTCGATTCCCTCGACCGCGAAATGAAGAAAAAAAATGTGAAATCGACGCTCGCTTTGGACGCTTCCTCGCCTTTGGTCCATGCGGATGAGGCCCTGCTCAGACACGTTTTGATCAGCTTGATTGCCAATGCCCTCGATGCCATGCCGCAGGGCGGGGAATTGGTAGTAACCAGCCGAGCCGAAAAAGAGGTGGGGCGGGTCGAGATCTCGATCGGAGACACCGGAACCGGCATCCCGAAGGAGCAGATCACAAAAGTATTCAAACCGTTTTACACAACGAAGCCGAAGGGAATGGGGGTCGGGCTCTCGCTGGCCAAGCGGATCATCGAACGCCACGGGGGAACCCTTCGGCTGGAGAGCGAACCAGGAGCGGGAACGACCGTTTTCCTGCACATTCCATTAGCGAGGTAGATCGATGTCGTACGCCACTCTCATCATTGAAGATGAAACGACGTTGGCAAGAAACATGAAGACGTATTTGGAACGCTATGGATTTGAGGTCCGAATTGCCCAGAGCGCCGAGGAAGGATTCCAGCAGCTCGATTCGTTTAAGCCGGACGTCATCTTACTCGATCTACAGCTGCCGGGAATGAGCGGCCTTGACGCCCTCGCTCGGATAAAGGAGCGTGATGCGCAGGTGAAGATCGTCATCATCACCGCACATGGGAACATCGAAACGGCAGTCGACGCGATGAAGGCCGGCGCTTATGACTTTATGAATAAACCGCTGGTCCTCGCGAAACTGAAGGTCCTACTAGATAAGGCGGTCGGCCAGTCCAAGCTGGAAGGGACCCTCTCTTATTACAGAGAAAAAGAAGCGGGTGAAAGCACCCTTTCCTCCCTGATTGGCGAGTCGCCCCCCATGCGCTCCTTGAAACATCAGATCGAGCAAGTTATCGAATCGGAGCGGAAGTTGACGGAAGGAGATCCGCCGGCGGTTCTGATCACCGGTGAGACCGGTACGGGTAAAGAGTTGGCGGCCAGGGCGCTTCATTATAACGGTCTACGAAAAAACGGTCCTTTCATCGAAATTAATTGCGCCTCGATTCCGACCCACCTTTTGGAGGCTGAGCTCTTCGGTTATGAGCGAGGTGCCTTCACCGACGCGAAAGAGAAGAAGATCGGCCTTTTCCAGGCGGCGGAAGGTGGAACCCTCTTTTTAGATGAGATCGGGGAAATTGAAATTTCTCTTCAAGCCAAATTGCTCAAAGCGCTTGAAGACAAAGTGATCCGCCGCATCGGGAATATTCGAGAACAGAAGGTCGACGTCCGCATCGTCACTGCAACAAACCAATCACTGGAAGAAGCCGTCCGCCAAGGACGATTCCGCTCCGACCTTTTTTTTCGCCTTCGGATTATCAATCTGGAGCTTCCTCCCCTCCGCAGCCGCGGGAATGACATCCTGCTTCTTGCAAATCATTTTTTAACGATTCAATCGCGGCGCTACGAGAAACAAGGAATGCGCTTTAGCCCCGAAGCGGAAAAAGTGCTTCTCAATTATTCCTGGCCCGGCAACGTCAGAGAACTTCGGAACATGATTGAACAGACTGTCCTCCTCTCCCGTGACAGCGTTATCGCACCGGA
>SCUR01000197.1 GCA_004297235.1 Candidatus Manganitrophaceae bacterium
CGAAAGAGGGGGAGACCAAAAACTTCGTGATCGTCGATGCCGGGATGAACGACCTGATCCGCCCCAGCCTCTACGAGGCGTATCATGAGATCGTGCCGGTGGTCAAAAAGAAACGGCGCAATGCCACCGTCGACGTCGTCGGACCGATTTGCGAATCGGGCGACTTTCTCGCGCAAGGGAGAAGCCTTCCACAGGTCGCTTCCGATGAGCTGTTGGCGGTTTTGAGCGCGGGGGCGTACGGATTTTCAATGGCGTCGAACTACAACGCCCGGCCCCGTCCCCCCGAGATCCTTGTGCAGGGCGACAAATATGTTACAATACGCGATCGCGAAACGCTGGATGATTTAATTCGCGGCGAGCGAATCCCGGAGTTTTTAGGTTTTGAGCGGACATAGCAATCTCTCCCGGCCCTCGGAAGGGACCTTTCCCTTGGAAAGCGGGACCCCAACCAGACGGAAACCCCGCAAACAGGGAAGGGGATTTTTTCTGACCCTTCTGATCGTCAGCGGGGTGGTCATTATTTTTATGACCGTGCTGGCGGTGAAGGGACGGGAGATTCATAACTTTACATTCAAAAAGTTCGTCATTAATAAAGCGCTGGTGACGCTGCTCCCGGCGGAGTACTCGCTGGAGGAGGCGGAGCGTGTTCGGGAGACGGTCTACCGTTTTTACGACCGGGCCAAGGCCGATCGGGTGAGCGATGCCGATCTGCTGGAGGTGAGCAACCGGATCCGGGGGATCATGTCGGACGAGCAGATCACCGATGAAGAGGTTAAAGGGTTGTTGGCATTGATCGAAGAGAAAAAACAGTCGGTCAAATAACAGAATCTCTCCGGGAAAAGAACGATGACAAAACAGATGAAACCGATCCCTTTCTGGAAAATAAGCGGCAGCGGAAACGACTTTATCATGATCGATCATCGTACGCCGTTAATCGACCCGCAGGAGATGAAGCACTTCATCTCCAAGGTCTGCCGCCGGGGTCTCTCGGTCGGCGCCGACGGGGTGATCCTGATTGAGCCCTCTTCCAAGGCCGACTACAAATGGCACTACTTTAATGCCGACGGCGGCGAGGTGGAGATGTGCGGCAACGGTAGCCGCTGTGTCGCGCGCTTCGCCTATCTGAATAAAATCGCCCCGGCGAAACATACGATCGAAACCCTCGCCGGCATCGTCCAGGCCGAGGTGATCGGTGACCGGGTTCGCGTCCGGCTCCCCGATTCGCACGACCTTCGCCTCGATCTGAAGATTGAAATCAACGGAAAGACCTACACCGGCCATTTCGTGAATACCGGCGTCCCGCATGTGGTCTATTTCGTGGACGATGTCGACGCGGTCGATGTCATCGGTTTGGGCCGCGCGACCCGTCATCATCCCCTCTTCGCGCCGCGCGGAACCAATGCGAACTTTATCGCCGTGACCGACCGGCGGAATCTGAAGATCCGGACCTACGAGCGGGGAGTGGAAGATGAGACCCTCGCCTGCGGCACCGGCGCGATCGCGGCGGCCATCATCACCACCGCTCTCGGAAAGACCGCTCCTCCCGTCTCCCTGATCACGCGCGGGGGAATCCGTCTGGGAGTCGATTTCAGCCAAGAGGGCTCGACGTTCAAGAACATCACCCTTGAAGGAGACGCCCGGATTGTCTACAAGGGAGAAATTTTGGAAGAAGCGCTTTTGTAAAACAACTGCGTCAGGAGTGAGGGGTGAGGAGTTAGGAGTAAAAGATTTCGGACCTTCCTCCTCACTCCTCACTCCTCACTCCTCACTCCCCACCATCTTTTTGAGAGGTACCCCATGTTTCACGGCTCCATCGTTGCCATTGTGACCCCCTTTAAAAAGGGAAAGGTCGACGAAAAAGCGTTCGGCGCGTTGATCGAGTTTCACCTCCGGTCGGGGACCCACGGGATCGTCCCGTGCGGGACGACGGGGGAATCGGCGACCCTCTCTCATGAAGAGCACAAGCGGGTCATCGAGCTGACGGTGAAGATGGCCGGCGGACGGATTCCGGTGATCGCCGGGACCGGATCGAACAGCACCGAAGAGGCGATCGCCTTCACCCGGCATGCGAAAGAGGTCGGCGCCGACGGCGCCCTTCTCATTACCCCCTACTATAATAAGCCGACGCAGGAAGGGCTCTATCAGCATTATAAAGCGATCGCCAAGGCGGTTGACCTCCCCTTGGTCCTCTATAACATTCCGGGGCGAACCGGCGTCAACATGCTGCCGCCGACCGTCGCCCGGTTGATGGAATTCGACCACATCATCGGCATCAAGGAGGGAACCGGCTCCCTTCAGCAGATCGGCGATCTGGTCCAGCTCTGCGGCGACCGTCTCGTGATCCTCTCCGGGGATGATTTCACTGCGCTGCCGACGATGGCGGTCGGCGGCAAAGGGGTCATTTCGGTGACGGCCAACATCGCTCCGTCCGAGATGGCGCAGATGATCGAGGCCGCCGAGCGGGGGGATTACGGCCGGGCGAAGAAACTGCATGACCAGCTCTATCCGCTCCATCAGGTGATGTTTATCGAAACGAATCCGATCCCGGTCAAGGCCGCCCTCGCCCTGATGGGAAAATGCGCCGACGAGGTCCGTCTTCCCCTCTGGCGCATGTCGGAAGAAAATCTAAAGAAACTAAAAGCGGCAATGAAGCGGTACGGACTTCTTCGTAAAAGCGGGTGAGGAGTCAGGAGTGAGGAGTCAGGAGCAAAGACCATACTGACTTTAGGCCTCTCCCTCCTAACACCTCACTCCTCACTGCTCTTAAAAAAGGAGGGAGATGAAACTCATCATTTCGGGTGCGGCGGGCCGAATGGGTCGGGCGATCCTCGACAGTCTCTATCATGAAGAAGATCTGGAGCTGGGGGCCGCCTTGGAGAAAAAAGGGCACCCGGCCGTCGGGAGAGATGCCGGAGAGTTGATCGGCATCGGGAAATGGAAAGTTCCCCTGACCGACCAGGTGAAAAAAGCGGTTCCGGCCGGCGACGCGATCATCGACTTCACCTCTCCTCAAAATACCTTGGCCCTTCTCCAAGAAGCGGCGGCGAAGGGGAAACCGATGGTGATCGGGACGACCGGCTTCTTGGGTGAAGAAGAAAAGAAAATCGAAAAAGCCGCCGAAAAGATCCCGATCGTCCTCTCCCCGAACATGAGCGTCGGGGTCAATCTCCTTTTTAAATTGCTCGCGGAAGCGGCGGAAGCGCTGGGAGAGGCGTACGATATCGAGATTGTCGAAATGCATCACCGGCAGAAAAAAGACGCCCCGAGCGGGACCGCCCTTCGGATGGGAGATGTCCTGGCCCGCGCCCGGAAAAGCCCCCTCTCTCAGGTCGGCCGATTCTCCCGGCAGGGAAACATCGGCCCGCGCCCCAGCGGCGAGATCGGCATTCAAACGCTGCGCGGCGGAGATGTGGTCGGCGACCATACCGTGATTTTCGCCGGCCCCGGAGAGCGGATCGAGATGACGCACCGGGCCCATAGCCGAAACAACTTCGCAAGAGGAGCCCTTCTGGCCGCCCGCTGGGTGGCCCAGCAGCCCCCCGGGCTCTATGACATGATGGACGTTTTGAATCTGAAAAACAAAAACTAGGCAGGAACAGTGCGGATTTCGGAATGCGGTTTCCGGTAGAGACGTCCCGGCGGGACGTCTCTCTGATTTTCCTATTCCGCATTTTAATTATTGAGGAGTGATCGTGAGCAAAATCGACGTGCAGATGGCAGACCGGATTAAAAATCTTCCCCCCTACCTTTTCGCGGCAATCGATAAGATGAAGCAGGAGGCGATCCGCCAGGGGAAAGACATCATCAACCTCGGCATCGGCGATCCCGACCTGCCGACCCCCGCTCCGATCATCCACCGAATTCAGAAGGCGGCGGAAGATCCGAGGAACCACCAATATCCTTCGTATGAGGGGATGCTCGCCTTCCGCAAGGCGGTCTCCAATTGGTACAAGCAGCGGTTTAATGTTTCCCTCGATCCCGAGAGCGAAGTGTTGACGCTGATCGGATCGAAAGAAGGGATCGGCCATTTCCCGCTCGCCTTTATCAATCCGGGTGACGTTGCCCTGATGACCAGCCCCGGCTATCCGGTCTATCATGCGGGAACGTTATTCGCCGGAGGAAAATCGTATTTTATCCCGCTGAAGGCCGAACGGGGATTTCTCCCCGACCTCGCTTCCATTCCGACCGACGTCGCGAGAGCGGCCAAAATTCTCTTCATTAACTCGCCGAACAATCCGACCGCCGCGACCGCCGATCGGGCCTTCTTCAGCTCCGTCGTCGAGTTCGCCAAACGCTACAACATCATCGTGGCGCACGACGCCGCCTACTCCGAGGTTTTCTATGACGGAAAACGACCGGCCAGCTTTATGGAAGTGGACGGGGCCAAAGAGGTCGGCGTCGAATTCCACTCTCTGTCGAAGACCTACAACATGACCGGCTGGCGGATCGGTTTCGCCGTCGGGAATCGGGAGGTGTTGGCCGGGCTCGGAAAGATCAAAAGCAATCTCGATTCGGGAGTTTTCCAGGCGGTCCAAGAAGCCGGAATCGCGGCGCTGGAGATGGACGACTCCGTTGTCGAGACGATTCGAAAAATCTACCAAGAGCGGCGGGACACCCTCATTCCCGGTCTGCAGAAACTCGGCTTCAAAGTCACTCCGCCCCCCGCCAGCTTTTACGTCTGGATTCCGACGCCGGCGGGGGTCGCCTCCTCCGATTTCACCGCGCAGCTCCTCTCGAAAGCGGCGATCGTGACGACCCCCGGAAAAGGGTTCGGCGACGCCGGAGAGGGCTATATCCGAATGACCCTGACCGTCGGGACGGAGCGGCTCGAAGAGGCGCTCGACCGGATGGAGAAGTCGGGAATCCATGGCTAGCGCCCGAGTGCGGAGTGCGGGGTTCGGAATGGGGAAAAAAAGACAGACCGAGCTTCACTCCGCAACGGCGGTTGCTGCATTTATCGGAATCGGCTCCAATCTCGGGGATCGACTGGCCGCCTGTCGCGGAGCGATCGCCCTGCTGGAGGAGATGCCTGCCGTCCGGCTGAAAAAAATCTCCTCTCTTTACCAAACGGCACCGGTCGACTATCTCGAGCAACCCTCGTTTTACAATGCCGTGGTCGAAATCGAGACATCGCTCCCCGCGCCCTCCCTCCTGGAAGGGTGCCAGCAGATCGAGCGGCAATTAGGGAAGAGAATCCTCATCCCGAAGGGCCCCCGGACGATCGATCTCGATCTTCTGTTCTACGGTTCATCGGTGATCGACGTGCCCGGGCTTCAGATTCCCCACCCGGCCGCTCCGAATCGTGCTTTTGTGCTCATCCCGCTGGATGAGATCGCACCCGATTTCATCCATCCAACAGATCACATCTCGGTTACGGAACTCCTGCACCGTCTGATTGCAGAGACCTCCCGGCGCGACCTCTCTCCGGGGGTCGACAAAATCGCCCCTCCGGGCTGGGAGAAGATCCCCCTAGTCTCGAACGGACCATCCTAGATTCGTTCCACCTACTTACGACAGGCTGAGGCAAGATGGGTTCAAACAGGCTGATTGTGATTGAAGGGGCCATTGGGGTCGGAAAGACGACCTTGGCGCAGCTCTTGGCGCAGGAGCTCAAGGCCGACCTGCTTTTGGAGAAGGTGGAAGAGAACCCTTTTCTTCCGAAATTCTATGAAGACCCGGGAAAGTGGGCCTTCCAGACCCAGCTTTTCTTCCTCCTCTCCCGCGCGCGCCAGTTGGAGGAGCTCGTCCAGCAGAGCCTCTATGCCGATACAACGATCACCGATTACTTCTTTCCGAAGGATCGGATCTTCGCCTACATGAATCTGCGCGAAGAGGAGCTGGTCCTCTATGAGCAGATCTATAAGATTTTAAATCCCAATATCCCGAAACCTGATCTGGTGATCTTCCTGCAAGCCCATACGGAAGCACTTTTGGATCGGATCCAACAACGGGGAAGGGTCTATGAGAAAGAGATCCGGCCGGACTATCTTCGCAGCCTGAACGATGCCTACAACCGCTTTTTCTTTCACTATGACGAGAGTCCCCTTCTGGTGGTGGAAACCAGCGACATCGATTTTGTCCGCAATCGCGCCGACCTCGCCGATTTAGTCACCCAGGTCAAACAGATGCGGCGCGGCAAGGAGTATTATCATCCGACAAGGTAATCGTTAAACGGTATCCGTTCAACGTGAAAACCAAAAACGGTTCACTTCTTTTCTTCTCCGATTAACGAGATCTTATGAAAACTGTTTCCAGCATCAAGCAGATTCAGAAAATCCTCGCGCCGCTTCGCGGGAAAAAGCGGATCGGGTTGGTTCCGACGATGGGGGCCTTTCACCAGGGGCATCTCACCTTAATGCGCCGTGCCCAGCGCGAATGTGATTATGTGGTCGTCTCGCTCTTCGTCAATCCGCTCCAGTTCGGACCGAAAGAAGACTTCGCCACCTACCCCCGAACCCTCGCGTCGGACCGGAAGATGGCCGAAGAGGCCGGCGTCGATCTTCTCTGGACGCCGACCGCCGAGGAGATCTACCCGGCGCCCTACCGGACCTTTGTCGAGGTGGAGGAGATCACCCGTCGCTGGGAAGGGGCGGTCCGGCCGGGCCATTTCCGGGGGGTCGCCACCGTCGTCGCCAAACTCTTTCAGGTGGTCCGCCCCGACCGCGCCTATTTCGGCCAAAAGGACTACCAGCAGACCCGGGTGATCCACCAGATGGTGAAAGACCTTCATCTCGATCTTTCCATCCGAATTCTCCCGACGGTTCGAGAAAAAGACGGCCTCGCGATGAGCTCCCGGAACCGGCG
>SCUR01000198.1 GCA_004297235.1 Candidatus Manganitrophaceae bacterium
CCCCTTATATCCCCGAACGGGAGAAGCCGACCCTTTCACCCGAAGTCCGCGATCATGAGCCGGCGCGGGCCCTCTTCGCGCCCGAAGAAGGAACGGCGTTCTATCGGCGGCTTCTGAGGGAAGCCGCCGCTTACCTCGCGCAGGAGGGGCATCTTCTCTTCGAGCTGGGGGCCGGCCAGGCGGGCTGGTTCCGGTCGTTTGCCGCGGAGACCCCGTTTGAGGCGACTTTCTTCCAAGACTTCGCCGGGATCGACCGGATTGCGATCTGCCGGAGACGAGGCCTCCATGGATAAAATCGTCATCCAGGGGGGAGCTCCTCTCAACGGCGAGATCGAAGTCAGCGGGGCGAAGAACGCCTCCCTTCCGATCTTGGCCGCGACCCTTCTCTCCTCGGAGCCGCAGACCCTGCTCGGCGTTCCGAAGCTGATGGATGTGGCCACGACCCAAAAACTCCTGCAGCGGATGGGGGCGGAAATTACCGAGCAGGAGGGGGTCCATTCGGTTCAGGTCAAGACAATCAAAAGTTGCGAAGCCCCGTATGATCTCGTCAAGACGATGCGGGCCTCGATCTTGGTCTTGGGACCGCTGGTCGCCCGTTGCGGCGAGGCGCATGTTTCCCTCCCCGGCGGCTGCGCCATCGGCGCGCGGCCGATCCAGCTCCATCTCACTGCGCTGGAGAAGATGGGGGCCGAGATTAAGATCGAGCATGGGATGATCCATGCCAAGGCGGGCAAGCTGAAGGGGGCCAAGATTTACTTTGAGCTGCCGACCGTCACCGGGACGGAGAATTTGATGATGGCCGCCACCCTCGCCGAAGGGACGACGACGATCGAAAACGCCGCCTGCGAGCCGGAGATCACCGATTTGGCGCAGTTCCTAAACGCCTGCGGCGCGCGGATCGACGGGGCGGGAACCGACCGGATCACCATTCAAGGGGTCACTTCGCTGAGAGGCGCCTCTTACCGGGTGATGCCCGACCGGATCGAAGCGGGGACCTTCATGATCGCGGCGGCGATCACCAAAGGGGATCTGGCGGTCCGGCACGGCCGTTCGGAGCATCTGGCGAGTGTGATCGATAAGCTTCGGGCGGCGGGGGCGACCATCTTGGAAGAGAAGGATCTTCTTCGGGTCAAAGGAGGCGCGATCCATGCGGTCGATGTAAAGACCCTCCCCTATCCCGGATTTCCCACCGACATGCAGGCGCAGATGATGGCGCTGATGTCGATCTCGGACGGGTTGTCGGTCGTCACCGAGACGATCTTCGAAAACCGCTTCAACCATGTCGCCGAGCTTCGCCGGATGGGGGCGCAGATCCGCCTGGAGGGAAATCACGCGGTGATCAAAGGGGTGCCGAAGCTGTCGGGGGCGCCGGTGATGGCGTCGGATTTGCGGGCGAGCGCTTCGTTGATCCTCGCCGGCCTGGTGGCGCAGGGGGAGACGGAAGTGCTCCGGATTTATCATCTTGACCGGGGATACGAGCGGATCGAAGAGAAGCTCTCGAAAGTAGGGGCGACGATCCGCCGGGTGAAAGGATCGGCCTAGATGGAGAAGCCCACGATTACCATCGCGCTTTCAAAGGGAAGACTCCTTGGGCTGACCATTCCCTTTTTGAGTCGGCTTGGGATCGCCCCGGCGGAGCTTTCGGAAGAGAGCCGCCGCCTGACGTTCGACGTCCCCGAGAAGAAGGTCAAGATCATCCTCGTCCGGGCGACCGATGTTCCCACCTATGTGGAATATGGCGCCGCCGATATCGGAATCGTCGGGAAGGATCTTCTGCTGGAGCAGATGCGGGAGGTTTATGAGCCGGTCGATTTGGGATATGGTTTCTGCCGGATCGTTCTGGCGGAGCCGAGCGGCAATGGGAACGGCGCCGGGAGGCCGAACGGGCATTCCAAGCTCCGGGTGGCGACGAAATATCCGAACATCACCGAGCGCTACTTCCTGGAGAAGGGAATTCCGATCGAGATCATCAAGCTCTACGGATCGATCGAATTGGCGCCGCTGGTCGGATTGGCCGACCAGATTGTCGATCTCACCTCCAGCGGGGAGACCCTCCGGACGCACCACCTCAGCGTGGTCGATGAGATCGCCCAATGCACCGCCCGGCTGATCGTCAATCGCGCCAGCTTAAAGATCAAATATCCGGCCGTCCAGAAGTTGATCGCGGCGGTGAAGAAAGAGCGAAATACCGTGAAGCGTGAGGCGGGAGGGGTGAGGGGGAAAAGATGATTGGAGTCTCTCAATGATGAAGACGGTTCATATCGAGGATCGGGGTTTTAAGGCGGCTTATCGAAAGGTGCTCAATCGGTTGGACGTCGGAGAGCGGACGATCGAAACGACCGTTCGTAAGATTCTCGATGAGGTTCGGGAAAAAGGGGACAAGGCGGTTCTCCGCTACACCGAGAAGTTTGATCGGTTGAAGCTCACCCCGGATCAGATGCGGGTCGATGCGGCGCTGATCCAACGGGCCTATGAGAAGGCCGACCCGGCCGTCGTGGAGAGTCTCAAGTACGCCGCCGATCGAATTACCGCCTTTCATGAAAAGCAGAAGAAGGAAGGATTCTCCATTCAGAACGACGGGATCTATCTGGCCCAGCGGGTCCACCCGATCGAGCGGGTCGGACTTTACGTCCCGGGCGGAAAGGCCGCCTATCCATCGTCCGTGTTGATGAACGCCATTCCGGCGCGGGTCGCCGGGGTCTCCCGATTGGTGATCTGCTCTCCCTCCCCGGAAGGAGCCCTCAACCCGTACGTCCTGATTGCGGCCGATATTGCGGGCGTGACCGAGATATACCGGATCGGCGGGGTCCAAGCGGTCGGCGCGCTCGCCTATGGGACCGAGACCGTTCCGAAGGTCGACAAGATCGTCGGGCCGGGGAATCAGTATGTGGCCGCCGCCAAGCGGCTGGTCTATGGTTTGGTCGACATCGATATGATCGCCGGACCGAGCGAGCTATTGATCATCGCCGATGACCAGGCGAACCCGACCTATGTCGCCTCCGATCTCCTCTCCCAGGCGGAACATGATGAGGAGGCGGTGGTGATCTTCCTCGCGACCTCTGAAGCGCTCGTCGAAAAGGTCGGCCGGGAGATGAAGGATCAGCTCGCGCGGCTTCCCCGGAAGAAGATCGCGACGACCTCATTGAAGCATCACGGCGTCACCTTCATCGTTCCCGATCTGAAACAGGCGATCGCGATGGCGAACGAGATCGCCCCGGAGCATCTTTCTCTTTTTGTCGCCGAGCCGTTCGCTTACCTCGACGGCATCGTCCATGCCGGCTCGGTTTTCCTCGGCGAGCAGACGCCGCAGGCGCTGGGGGATTACATCGCCGGGCCGAACCATGTGTTGCCGACCGGCGGGACGGCGCGGTTTTTCTCGCCGTTGGGGGTCGAAGACTTCGTCAAGCGTAGCAGCGTCATTTCCTACTCGCGAGAGGCGCTGGAGAAGAGCGGGCAGCACCTCGTCCGGATCGCCGAGGTGGAGGGATTGGAGGCCCATGCCAACATGGTCCGAATTCGGGTGAACAAAGATGCGTAACGGGAGTGTTTCGCGGGAGACGAAAGAGACCCAAATTACGATCCAGGTCGATCTCGACGGAGCTGGAAAGTATCAGGTCGAAACCCCGTTCCCCTTTCTCAATCACATGCTCTCCGCCTTTGCGAAGCATGGTTATTTCGATCTGACGGTGAAGGCGAAGGGGGATGTCGAGATCGATGATCACCACACGGTCGAAGACATCGGGATCGTTCTGGGAGAAGCGCTCGCCAAAGCGTGGGGGGAGAAGCGGGGGATTCGGCGGTTCGGCCACGCGTCGATCCCGCTCGACGAGGCGCTGGCCGAGGTTACCGTCGATCTCTCGGGGCGTCCCTATCTGGTCTTCAATGTGCCGATGCCGAAGAAAAAGATCCGGGAGTTCGACACCGATCTGATCGAGCACTTCTTCCGCGCCGTGGTCGACCAGTGCAAGATCAACCTCCACATCAACCTCCGCTACGGCAAAGATCCGCACCACATTTTGGAGGCGATCTTCAAAGGCTTCGGCCGGGCCTTGGATGCGGCGACGCAGATCGATCCGAGGTTGAAGGGGGTTGCTTCGACGAAGGGAAAGCTTTAGGGGCCGTGAGGCGACAAAGAAAGTAACGTGAGGCGTAAGGGGTAAGTTCAAAGATTGAGTTTTTGCTTTGACCCCTAACGCCTCACGCCTAACGCCTTACGTTACTTTTCATTTATGAAGATCGTCATCGTCAATTACGGATCAGGAAATCTTCGAAGCGTTCAGAAAGGCTTCGAGCGGGCGGGATATGCCGCCGCCGTTACCTCCGATCCGAAGGCCGTCTCCGATGCAAGCCACCTGGTCAAGCCGATCACGGAGTCGATTCGGTCCGGAAAGCCGTACCTTGGCATCTGCCTGGGGCTTCAGATCCTTTTTACCGAGGGGATGGAGTTCGGCCCGCATCCGGGACTCGATCTGGTTCCGGGGCAGGTGATCCGATTTCCGGAGAACGAACTGAAAGTCCCCCACATGGGATGGAATCAGATCCGGATTGAAAAAAAGAATCCCGTTCTGGAGGGAATTCCGGACGGAGCCTACTTCTACTTCGTCCACTCTTACTACGGGGCGCCGAAAAAGAACGAATGGGTGGCGACGACGACCGACTACGGCGTTCGGTTCCCCTCGGCCATTGCGCACGAGAACGTCTTTGCCTGCCAGTTCCATCCGGAGAAGAGCCAGAAGCTCGGGCTTCAGATTCTTGCAAATTTCGCCAAACTGAATTAGGGAGACAAAGATGATTCTCATCCCCGCGATCGACATCAAAGGAGGACGCTGTGTCCGCCTGACCCAAGGGGTGATGGATTCCGAGACGGTCTTTTCCGAAGATCCGGTCGCCATGGCCAAGCAGTGGGAGTCTCAAGGGGCCGAGCGGCTGCATCTGGTCGATCTCGACGGCGCGGTCAGCGGGACGACGGTCCACTATGATCTGATCGAGCGGATCATCAAAGCGGTTCAGATCCCGGTGCAGGTCGGCGGAGGGATTCGCGATCTCGAGCGGGTCGAGCGATATCTCTCGGCGGGGGCGGCGGCGGTGATTTTGGGGACGGCGGCGCTTCAAAACGAATCGCTCGTCAAAGAGGCGACGCGCAAATTCCCCCGGCGGATCATCGCCGGAATCGATTCCAAAAAAGGACAGGTCGCCGTCCGCGGCTGGACGGAAGTGCATCCGGAGGAGGTGGCGACGCTCGCAATGCGAATGGAGGAGGCGGGAGCTGCGGCGTTGATTCTGACCGATATTGAAAAAGACGGGATGTTGGCCGGCCCGAACATCGGACTCTTCCGGGAGATCGGGATGCAGGTGGAGATCCCGATCATCGCATCGGGGGGGGTGACCACCCTTCCGCAGATCCAGCAGCTCGCGGAGATTCCGGGGGTCGAAGGGGCGATTGTCGGCAAGGCGCTCTACACCGGCGCGCTCTCGCTTCCGAAGGCGCTGGCGGCGCTCCGGGGAGAAAGCTGATGCTCGCCAAGCGGATCATCCCTTGTCTTGATGTGAAGGGAGGACGCGTTGTCAAAGGGGTCGGCTTCGTCAACCTCAAAGATGCCGGCGACCCGGTGGAGATCGCCAAGCTCTACGAGGCGCAGGGGGCCGACGAGCTCTGCTTTCTCGACATCACCGCCTCCTCCGATGAGCGGGAGATCCTGCTCGATATCGTCCGGCGAACGGCGGAAGAGGTTTCGATGCCGCTCACGGTCGGCGGCGGGGTCCGCACCCTTGAAGATGTCCGGACCCTTCTCGCGGCGGGGGCCGACAAGGTTTCGATCAACACCGCCGCGGTGCAGAACCCGGCGTTCGTCCGAGAGGCGGCGCTTCAGTTCGGCAGCTCGACGATCGTCGTCGCCATCGACGCAAAGCGCAGGGATGAAAACGGCTGGGAAGTGTTCACCCACGGCGGACGGAAGGCGACCGGGATCGATGCGGTCGAATGGGCGAAGAAGATGGAGGCCGCCGGTTGCGGGGAGATTCTGCTGACCAGCATGGACCAGGACGGGACGACACAGGGGTATGATCTGGCATTAACGCGCGCGGTGGCCGAAGCGGTCCATGTCCCGATCATCGCCTCCGGCGGGGTCGGGACGCTCGATCATCTTTATGACGGGATCGCCGTCGGAAAGGCCGATGCGGTCCTGGCGGCATCGATCTTCCATTATCAGACCTATTCCATTCCGCAGGCGAAGGGGTATCTTTCCCAGAGGGGGGTGCCGGTCCGGCTGCCATGAAGAAGAAAATGGATCCGCTTAAATTCTCGCGCGGCCTCATCCCCGCCGTCATCGTCGATCATCGAAAGAAAGATGTCCTGATGGTCGCCTACATGAGCCCGGTCTCGTTTCAGAAGACGCTCCAGACGGGGGAGACCCACTTCTGGAGTCGCTCCCGGAAAAAACTGTGGCGAAAAGGGGAGACGTCGGGACATGTCCAGCGGGTGAGGGCGATTTACACCGACTGCGATCAGGATACCCTTTTGATCGAGGTCGAGCAGGTGGGGGTCGCCTGTCACACCGGAAGCCGCTCCTGCTTTTTCGAAAAGCTCGGCACGAACGGCGCAAAGCAGATCCCGTCGGCATCGAAGCCGACCCTCCCCGTCTTAGAGGCGCTCTATCAGACCATCTCGGAGCGGAAGCGGCATCCCTTGCCGAACTCGTATACCAGCCTCTTGTTCGAGGGGGGAATCGACCGGATCTTGAAGAAGGTGGGGGAAGAGGCGGGCGAGTTTATCATCAGCGCAAAGAATCGGGATAAAAAGGCGGTGATCCACGAGACGGCCGATCTTTTCTACCATCTGCTCGTGGCGCTGAGTCACCACGGCATTTCGGTGAAGGCGGTCGAGGAGGAGCTTCAGCGGCGATCCTCTCAGTCCGGATTGGCGGAGAAAAGGTCAAGGACTCGAAAATCGAAGAAGTCGTAAGTTTGAGGAGGGGATATGGCCGAGCAGCCGACAGGGGGGGGAGGCGACTGCCTCTTCTGCAAAATCATCGAGAAAAAAATCCCAAGCAAAATTGTCTATGAAGATGAAAAGATGGTCGCTTTTGAGGACATCCAGCCTCAAGCGCCGGTTCACCTTCTCCTGATTCCAAGGAAACATATCTCCGGCCTGCTCGACCTCCAGCCGGAAGAGCGGGAGGAGATCAGCCATCTTTTCTTGACCCTCCCGCGGCTGGCCAGGGAAAAAGGGATCGCGGAGCGGGGTTTTCGGACCGTTGTTAATTCAGGGAAAGATGCCGGCCAAAGTGTTTTTCATCTCCATGTTCACCTGTTGGGAGGACGCTCGCTAAGGTGGCCTCCCGGATAATGCGTCAGGTAAAAAAAGGAAATAAAAACAAATAGTTGACAAACGACCGTCATTTTGATATAGTGAAAATTTACATTCGCTAACGCGTGTGTTTGCAACCTCTCAGTCGAGGTTCCCTCTCTCCCGATGACACTGCAGCAAAGACTCGTTGATGAAATGAAAGAAGCGATGAGAACCGGCGACGCGAACCGGCTCTCCGTGATCCGCCTATTGCGGTCGGCCATCAAGAATAAAGAAATCGATAAAGGAAAAGGACAGCAGCTGACTGAAGAGGAAATTCTTCAGGTGATCAGTACTGCGGTGAAGCAGCGGAAGGAATCGATCGAGCAGTTCGAAAAGGGGGGACGTCGGGACCTGGTTGAAAAAGAAAATAGCGAGCTGACGATTCTCCAATCCTTCCTCCCCCAGCAGATTTCCGATGAGGAGCTTCGGATCAAGATCAAAGAGGCGATTGCCCAGTCCGGAGCCGCCGATATAAAAGATATGGGCAAAGTGATGAAGCTCGTCGTTCCGCAGCTGGTGGGGAGGGCGGAAGGAAGTAAGATCAGCCAGATGGTTCGAGAATGTCTGGGGCAGAAATAGGCCCGAGGCGAGTTGATATTTTAGACCGTATATTAGGGAAGGTCTCTCCCTTTGAATGGAAGAAGGGTTTCTGATCAACTTGTCGAAACCGTTCGGGACAGAAGCGATCTCGTTTCCACCGTCTCCGAATATCTGACCCTGAAGAAAGCGGGACAGAATTTTACAGGACTCTGTCCCTTTCACACCGAAAAAACGCCCTCCTTCAGTGTGAATCCCTCGAAGCAGTTCTTCCATTGTTTCGGCTGCGGCGTCGGCGGAGATATTTTTCAGTTTCTCATGAAGATCGAGGGGATTGCTTTTCCCGAAGCGCTTCAGCGGTTGGCGGCCAAGGCCGGGGTGGCGCTTCCCGAATATCGTCCGGGCGAGAGAGAAAACCCTGGGGCGCGCGATGAGACGGAGCAGATCTATCAGGCCAATGAGGCGGCCGCCGCTTATTTTCACCGGAGCCTATTGGAGAAGCCGGAGGGTGCTCCGGCCCGGGAGTATCTAAAGGGAAGGGGCATTACGGCTGAAACGATCCAGGCTTTCTCGATCGGTTTTGCCCTTCCGCGCCGGGATGATCTTCTTAAGCAGGTCGGTCGCCAATTTCCCCGCCCCGTTTTGGAGAAGGCCAGCCTGATCTCAAAGAAAGAAGGGGTCCAGGGAGAGGCCGCTTTCTTCGATCGTTTCCGTAACCGGGTCCTTTTCCCGATCCGCGATTTGCAAGCAAAGGTGATCGGATTCGGCGGGCGGGTTCTGGATCAGTCGCTGCCCAAGTATCTCAATACACCGGAAACAGTGGTCTTTAGAAAGGGAAAGCATTTTTTTGCGCTCGATCGAGCCAAAAAGGCCGGCGCGCGATCGCTCATCATCGTGGAAGGCTACTTCGACGTCATTGCCGCCCACCAGGCGGGGGTCACGAATGTGATCGCCACCATGGGAACCGCGCTCACCGGAGAGCATCTGCGGCTGATTCGAAGATGGACCGAAAACATTATTTTAATCTTCGATCCCGATGAGGCAGGCGCCCGGGCGGCCATGCGGACCGCCCCCCTTTTTATTGAAGAAGGAATGTCGGCCAAGGTGGTCTCGCTTCCTTTGGGGGAAGACCCCGATCTCTTTATCAGGAAAGAGGGGAAGGCCGGTTTTCTCAAGAAGCTCGAGGAGGGGAAAACGCTGATCGATTTTGCTATTTCCCGGATGACGGAGACTTCCTCTTTCAAATCGATTGATGATAAAATTAAAATAACGGAAGAAATTTTCCCTCTCATTGAGAGGCTCAAAAATAAGTTCGAGCAAAGCCATTATCTGAAAACGCTCTCCGAGACGCTCCAGATCGAAGAGCAAGACGTGCGGGCTCAGTTCGCCTCCCGGAACAGTAAGAAGAAGGGCGGGGTCTCTGCCGGTCGGCCGGCTCCGGCAGAAGGATCGAAACTTCCTCACGATGAAGAAACGATCGCCTCTCTTCTGCTTCAGAATCAACTGGACCCGTCGGCGCTCGTGAATCAGGTCGATCTCGAAGATTTTACGGACTCCCGGATTCGGGGCATTCTCTCTCATTATTGGAACGCGGAGGAGGGCCGATGGTCTTCACCGGGAAACTTGAACGAGGCTGAAGCGCCGCTCCTCGCGTTATGGAGCCGCTTGTCTGTTCGTGAAAACGGTTTTGAGAACATCCAGCAAACAGCGCGCGATTGCATCCTCTCTCTTCGAGCGAAAAAGCTTCGAAGAGAAAGCAGCGAAATTGAAAGCAAGATCAAATTGGCGGAAAAAGGGGGAGACCTCTCCCTGATGAAATCATTACAGCAGCGCTTTTTCAACCTACGGAAAGAACTCAGCCATTTGACTCTTTCTCATTAGAGTGATCCTTATTTTATTATTTCATTGAAGAAACAGTATTGGAGGTTCCATGTCCAAAGAAGAAAAAATGGAAGAAGTAAAACAACTGATCTCTTTAGGAAAAGAGAAGGGATTCCTCACGTATGAGGAGTTGAATAACGCGCTTCCAGCCGACGTCCTCTCCTCCGATCAGCTCGACCATATTATGATGATGTTCGGTGAGATGGATATCGAAGTGATCGATCCCGAGGAAGCGGGACGCTTCCAGAGAATGGCCGTCGAGTCCGATGAAGAGGTCGAAGAGGTCGAAGAGATCGAGGAAGTAGATGAAGAGATCGTCGGCGAGGAGAGGGAGAAAGAGATCGACCTTACCCCGGGGGCGGTCAGCCGCACGGATGATCCGGTGCGTCTTTATCTGAGAGAAATCGGATCGGTTCCGCTCCTTTCCCGGGAGGGCGAAATCGAGATCGCGAAACGGATCGAAGAGGGAAAGAAAGAGATCTCCAATATCGTTTTCGGTCTTCCGATCGCGGTCCAAAAGGTGTTGACCCTGGGAGAAGAGCTCAAGGAAGATCAGATCCCGGTCGGAGACGTCGTTTCCATGCCGGAAGAGGAATTCGAGGTCGTCGAACAGGATGAAAAAGAGCTTAAAACAAAAACCCTCGAGCTGATGAATCAGCTGAAAAATCGCCAGCGCGAACATATGCGATTGGTCGATAAAACAAAACGCTCCGCCCGCAGCGAAAAGGCCAAGAAATTGGCTCAGGAAACGCTGAAGGAGTCGCGCGGCAAAGTGGTCGAGAAGATCGAGGCGATGAATCTGCACCCGCGCGTCATTGAGGGGCTCATCGAAGAGCTTCGCTCCTTGGCTGATAAGGTGATCCATGCGGAACGGGAGATTTCTCTTTGTAAGCGAAAGATGGGGGTTGCCAACGAGGAGCTTAACTCGCTTTTCAAAAAGGCGAAGCAGGGACGGCGAGAGATGCGGGCGGTGGAGAAGAAGGTGAATCTCTCGGAGGAGCAGATCCTGGAGATCGAGAAGACCTATCGAAACGCCAAAAAGAGGCTCCGCGAAGTGGAAGAAGAGGCGATGGTCTCGTCCGAAGAGTTGAAGGACTCCATCCGCCAGCTCTCCCATGCGGAGCAGAAAATGAAGCTGGCGAAGAGCGAGCTCGTGGAGGCCAACCTGCGCCTTGTCGTCAGCATCGCGAAGAAATATACCAATCGCGGTCTTCAGTTCCTCGATTTGATCCAGGAAGGAAATATCGGCCTGATGAAAGCGGTCGATAAATTCGAATACAAACGGGGTTATAAATTCTCGACCTACGCCACCTGGTGGATCCGGCAGGCGATCACCCGGGCCATCGCCGACCAGGCGCGGACCATCCGAATCCCGGTTCATATGATCGAGACGATCAACAAGCTGATCCGGACCTCGCGCCAGCTCGTCCAGGAGTTGGGGAGAGAGCCCTCTCCGGAAGAGATCGCGGAGAAGATGGATTTGCCGCTTGAAAAAGTCCGGAAGATCCTCAAGATCGCCAAGGAGCCGATCTCTCTGGAGACGCCGATCGGGGAAGAGGAAGATTCGCATCTGGGCGACTTTATCGAGGACAAGAAAGTGATCTCCCCGCTCGACGCCGCGATCCGATACGATCTGCAGCGGCAGATCAACAGCGTTCTCCAAACGTTGACCCCCCGAGAGGAGAAGGTGTTGAGAAAGCGCTTCGGGATCGGCGAATCGACCGACCACACGCTGGAAGAGGTCGGCCAGGATTTCGAGGTCACCCGGGAGAGAATCCGGCAGATCGAAGCGAAGGCGCTGCGCAAGCTGCGTCATCCCAGCCGGAGCAAACGGCTGAAGAGTTTTGTCGAAAGCTTGTAAGAAGGTTCAAACGATTTAAGTCGTTGCCCGCGGGGGTAACCCGAACGGGCCCATAGCTCAGCTGGTCAGAGCTGCCGGCTCATAACCGGTTGGTCCCAGGTTCGAATCCTGGTGGGCCCACCAAATCCGGAGCGCCTTCGATGAGAAGGAAAAGAGTTAGGAGAAATGGGTGAAAGAGCAGCTTGCGCTATTGATCAAGCTTCAAGAGTTTGACCGCCAGTTGAATCAGTTCCGGGAGGAAGAGAAATTGCTCCCGGAGCGACTCAACATGGCTCAACAACCTTTAGAGCGGGCCAAAGAGACGCTGGCCAAATTAAAGAGCGCGCTCGATCAGGTGACCAAGGAGCGGAAAGAAAAAGAGCAAGCCCTTCAATCGGCCGAGGAGAAAATCACCAAGCTGAAGGGGCGGTTGACGGAGCTGAAAACCAACAAGGAATACCAGACGCATCTGCACGAAATTGAGTCATCGAACGCGGAGAAAGGCAAGATCGAAGAAGAGCTTCTGGTGGCGATGGATCGGGCCGACGCCGTGAAGAAGGAAGTCGGCGCGCAAGAAAAGGTCGTCGTCGAGGAGGAGAAGAAGTTTCGCTCCGAGAAAGAGGCGCTCGAAGGCGCGCTCACCAGCCGTTCGGAATCGATGAAGGGGGTCGAGAAAGAGCGAGCCGCCCTCAGCGAGAAGATTGAAAAAAATATTTTGGCCGAATATAAACGGCTCTCCGCCACCCAGCGCGGGCTTGCCGTGGTCGCCTTGAAAGGGAATATCTGCACCGGCTGTCATTTCAGTCTCCCGCCCCAGTTGGTGGCCGAGGTGAGAAAAGGGGAGAAGGTCCTCGGCTGCACCTATTGCCATCGCATCTTGTACGTCGCACCGACTTAATCCGATGACGAAATTATCGATCTACACCGACGGCGCCTCCCGCAACAATCCGGGAGAGGCGAGTATTGGCGTGGTGATTAAAAACGAGCGGGGCGAGACGATTCAAACCCTCTCGGAGTA
>SCUR01000199.1 GCA_004297235.1 Candidatus Manganitrophaceae bacterium
ATGAGATGGGGCATTATCTCACCGCGCGGCGGCACGGGGTCCGGGTGTCCCTGCCTTATTTCGTTCCGCTTCCTTTCGGTCTGGGGACGTTCGGGGCGTTCATCCAGATGCCCCCGCTGCTCAAGAACCGGCGGGTCCTCTTCGACATCGGCGTGGCGGGTCCCCTCGCCGGCCTGGCGGTGGCGATCCCCGCCCTCCTGGTCGGGCTGCAGTGGTCTACCATTGTGACCGGAGAGCCGGACCCGCAGGCGGCGATGCAGGGGGCGAGCCTAAAGTCCTCCGTTCTGCTCGCGCTGCTGGCCCGGTTGTCGATGGGGGAGGCGGTCTCGCAGGGCCATGCGCTGCTTCTTCATCCGCTGGCTTTCGCGGGATGGCTCGGGTTGATGATCACCGCGTTGAACCTCATTCCGGTGGGCCAGCTCGACGGCGGACATGTCGCCTACGCGCTGCTGGGGCGCGTCCGGGCCGCAAGGCTGGCCAACGTCGCTCTCTTTGCGATGATCTTTCTGGGGATCTTCGTCTGGCCGGGTCTCTTCTACTGGGCGATTCTCGTCTATTTCCTGGCCGGGGTGCGGGGCGCTCCGCCGCTGGATGATGTGACTCCTCCGACGCCGATCCGATGGGGGATCGGGCTGTTCGCGCTCGCTCTCCTGCTCTTGATCCTCTTCCCCGTGCCGCATAATTTCGCAAAGACGATCGGGCTTCACTGCCCGTATGTATAAAGGGGGGATGGAGATGGACTGGGAAGAAACAATGAAATGCCGGACGATATTAAGCGAACCCGATTACGGTCGCAGAGTTTGGCATGGGGAGAGCTTCGGAACCGGCTGTATCTCACGATTCGGAGCGCTTCAAGAAAAGGAGGTGCGCACATGAATACGGGCGGATTGGGAGGGCTTCTCTGGTTTCTTGCGCTGGGGGCGTTTTTCTATTTCATGATGCGGATGGGCGGCTGCGGCGGCGGGGGTCACGATAACCGCTCGGACGATCGCCAGCGACAAGGCGGGACGGCGAAAAGCCGGCTAAAAGACCCGGTGTGCGGAATGGAGGTGGAAGCGGCGAAGGCCAAGACGAGCGTTTTCGTCGGCCGGACCTACTACTTCTGCTCCAACGATTGCCGGGAAAAATTCGAGGCCGATCCGGCGTCGTATGCGGGGAAGGAACGAAGCGGCGGCGGTTGCTGATAGAGGGAGGGATCTCATGCGTCTGGACTGGAAAATCTTGGGATGCGCGTCGGGAAGTTTCCTGGCGATCACCTATCTGTTGTGCGTCGGCTTCGACCTGGCGACCGGATCGCAAATGTATACGGCCTGGGTGGCGCTGCTGCCGGGGTTCACCTGGATCTCCTGGGGAAGCTTCGCGCTGGGGCTGATCGAGAGCTTCGGCTATGGAATCTACTTTGGCCTTGTCTTCGCGCCGCTCTACAACTTCTTCCTCGTGAAGGTATGGAGACAGGCGATATAAAGGATGGATTCAGCGCCCGCGGTTCTACGAGAGTTGCCAACTCTATAAGCCCGGATAAATTCTTTGACCCTTTAAGCGGATCATCGGGCTGAGCGAAGCCTCGACAATCATTTAACCTCTCTGGGGCGCATGAGACATTTTGATCCTTTTCTCGATCGGTTTCGGTCGCCCTTTTCTTTGGGAGAGGGGAGACTTCTCTGATTTGAGGCTCCTGAAAAGTGACTGGGATTTCTTGAGCAGCCACCGGAGAAAGACAAATGCAAGAGCCCAGATAGGCCAGAGCAGAATGAGAGAGATGAAGAGATATTCAAAGAATGTTTTTGTCGTCATGGTTGCTCCTCCATCATTTTAGAAACTGCGTTTTAGATGATTCTATCCTGATCTTCGTTTTAGTCGGGGGCAACACCACGAAAGGAGTGTTCTGAGAAAAGGTAACATGGACGGAGGGGAGAAGGTCTTGCCATGAAACAAACTTCCGTGACGGACCTGAGGGCCGTTCTTAACTCAAGAGGATACACTTAACCAACATTCAAAGGAGGCTATCATGTCGGCAGAGATCAAGAAAAAGAAGAACACACTCAAGGTCGTATCCGCCGAATCTGTTGTCAACAATCCAGCAATCTACGAAGTGATTACCAAGAAAGCATATGAGCTGTACGAAAAACGGGGAGGGCGCCACGGTCACGATCTGGAGGACTGGCTCGAGGCAGAACGTTTGGTTTTATCCGACGAGGAAACCGCCACATCTGCTTAGCAGCATACCAACCTGATGAAGAAAGGCTCTACTTCGTCTGTGGAAATAAAGAAGCCGCGAGGTCCTTCTAAATATATAAACACCTCTTTCGGGGTATTGTCCTGGATTCCCTCATTGAGGCAACATAGGATCATAAATTAGAAGGATGCAATCGGTTTCGGAAGGAGAGAGGACCTTGTCGTTCGGAGCTTCTAAAGTATTTCTCCTGCTTATTATCTGGATTTGGGTCTGGGGAATCTGTCCGTGGGACAGTTCCTCCGCCGCGACTCAGGTTATGCCTGATGGCCATGTTCAACATGGCCATCAGGAAGCCGGTGAGACCCACCACGCCTCGAAAGGGGGTGAGCATTCCTGTGCGAACCCCACCCTCTACAGCAGTTACCAGTTCCAAAGGGATAGACTGCCGCTACACCTGGTGGATGGACTTTCCTCCTTCACAGCACTTCTCTGGAGTCCGGCATTTTCGGTTAGTACATCTGACTATCCACCAGCTCCTTTCCAACCATACGCCTTCCTCCCAAAGTTACTGACCGAATATTATCAGCTTTACTCCAACTATCGGATTTAATTTCTTCTTTCTTAATAAAGGCATGTCGCGCTGGTCGATTTAGAGACCGGTCGTCTCCCTTTGCTGTAGCAGGTTGAAGAAGTACTTGCCGCCGAGCAGCGACAGAAATGAAATCAATAATGACAGATGAACGGAGGCCCTCCGGAAAAAGCAGGGCGGAGGAAACCCAAACGACCCCGAAGATGACGGAAAAAACCATCGCAGGATGGTATCTCCCATGAATATTAAGGAAGAGTGAAGAGGAGTATGACCATGAAAGTAGATCCGGTATGCGGGATGACCGTGGACGAGAAATCAGCGGCGGGGAAATTGATTCACGAAAGGACAACCTATTACTTCTGCTCCCCGAATTGTCTTCAAAAGTTCAAAGCGAATCCGTCTGACTTCATCCGCCCTGACAAGAATCAGCGCGAAGAGAAAAAGCCGATGAAGAAGCTTGGCGCAACCGACGCGCCGAAAGAGAAGCAAGCCTCCAAAGAGATGGTCAAAGACCTGATCTGCGGGATGATGGTCGATAAAGCGACCGCGCTTAAATTGCAGAGGGGAGGCCGTACCTATTATTTCTGCAGCCCGGCCTGTCAGCGGACGTTCGAGTCTCCCGAGGCCGAGCTGAAGTCGATGCGCCGGCGCGTGACGATTGCGCTCACCGGGGTCCTTTTTCTGGCGATTCTCCGGGCCGCCGCCTTCATCGCGCTGGCGGCCGGCGCGACCATTGTCACCTGGGCGCCGATCCCGCAGCTCCCCTGGTTCACCTGGGGGATGTGGCTCTTCATTCTGGTGACTCCGGTCCAGTTCATCGGCGGCTGGTCGTTCTATGTCGGCTCCTGGAACGCCATCAAGACCCGGACGATCAATATGGATTTCCTAATCGCGCTGGGGACCACCGTCGCCTATATCTACAGTGTGGCGGTGATCTTCTTCCCCTGGGTGTTGCCGGTGAAGGTCGAGGAGCGGCAAGTCTATTTCGAAGTGTCGGCGGTCATCATCGCCTTCGTTTTATTGGGCAAGTACATGGAGGAGATCATCAAGAAGCGCTCCTCGGCGGCGGTCCGCAAGCTGATGGACCTCAAGCCGGCGACGGCCCGGGTGATCCGGGAGGGGGTCGAGATGGAGGTGCCGGCCGAGTCGGTGATGGTGGACGAGGTCGTCGTTGTCCGGCCCGGCGAGAAGATCGCGACCGATGGGATGATCGTGGAGGGGAGCTCGGCCGTCGATGAATCGATGCTGACCGGCGAGTCAATGCCGGTGGAGAAGAAGCCGGGGGTTCCGGTGATCGGCGGGACGCTGAACCGGACGGGACTCTTCCGGTTCAAGGCGACGCGGGTCGGGTCGGAGACCGCCCTCGCACAGATCATTAAAATGGTGGAAGAAGCCCAGGCGAGCACCGCCCCGATCCAGCGGCTCGCCGATCAGGTGACCGCCAAGTTCGTCCCGGCGGTTGTCATCGTGGCCTTTCTCTCCTTTGCCGGCTGGTGGCTCGCGGGCAATTTCCCGCAAGGGCTGCTCGCCTTCATCGCCGTCCTCATCATCTCCTGTCCCTGCGCCTTGGGGGTGGCTACCCCGGCGGCGCTGATGGTCGGCGTGGGAAAAGCCGCCGAGGCGGGAATCTTAATTCGCGGCGGGGAGATATTGGAGCGCGCCCAGAAGCTGACGGTGGTTCTCTTCGACAAAACCGGCACCCTCACCCGCGGGGAGCCGAACGTCACCGATCTACTTCCCTTCGGAGGGCACTCCGAATCGGATATCTTGCGGATGGCGGCGGCGGTCGAGGTCGGATCGGAGCATCCGCTGGGGGAGGCGATTGTCCGGGCGGCGAAACACCGGGAGCTCGATCTTCCGAAGGTCATCGGTTTCGAGGCGATTCCGGGTCACGGAATCTGCGGAGAGATCGACGGTCGGAAGATTCTGCTCGGCAACCGGCGGCTCTTCAAGCGCGAAGGGATCGATCCCGCGCCGGCGGAAGAAGGTATGACCCGCCTGGAGTCGGAGGGGAAGACCGCCATGCTGGTCGGCTGCGACGGAAGTCTCGCCGGAATCGTCGCGGTGGCCGACACGCTGAAGCCGGAGGCGAAAGAGGCGGTCGCCGCCCTTCGGAAGGAGCGGGTCGAGGTGGTTCTTCTGACCGGGGATAACCAGCGAACCGCCCAGGC
>SCUR01000200.1 GCA_004297235.1 Candidatus Manganitrophaceae bacterium
AGGCCGGGCGGTGAGGTCCAGCTCCGAAAAGGAGGCCGGAGAAAATGGATTATCCTTTCCGGAATGCTTCCTGCCAGCGGAGAAGGTTGGCGGCGGGGACAGGCCGGCTGAAAAAATAACCCTGTGCGGCATCGCAGCCGAGGGAGGCGAGCCGTCCGCGGATCTCCCCGGTCTCCACCCCTTCGGCAATCACCTTCCTCCCGAGGTTGTGGGCAAGATCGATCGTCGAACGGACGATCGTTACATCTTCCTCGTCGGTGACCATGTTCTTAACGAAGGAGCGATCGATTTTGATCGCCGACACCGGAAGACGCTTGAGATAACCGAGGGAAGAGTATCCGACGCCGAAATCGTCGATGGAAAAGCGCACTCCTTTCTCGTTCAATCCGCTCAAGATCTCCATGGCGCGGGGGGGATCGGCCATCAGGATGCTCTCCGTGATCTCCAACTCCAAGAAATCGGGAGGGACCCCGTGGGTTCGGAGCGCGTTCAACACCTGTTCGGAAAGCTGGGGGTCCTGAAGATTGCGGGTCGAGAGATTCACGGCGACGCGGATCTCCTGCCCCTCATCGCGCCAGGTCCGACACTGCGCCAGCGCGGCGTTGAGGACCCAGAGGGTCAGCGGCCGGATCAATCCGGTCTGCTCGGCCAGCGGGATGAATTGATCGGGGGGAACGATCCCGAGCTCCGGATGCTTCCACCGGACCAACGCCTCGACACCGATCATATCGCCGGTCTTCAAATCGATCTTCGGCTGATAGAGAAGAAAGAGCTGGCCTTCTTGGATCGCCTGGCGCAGGCCGGCCGACAGCGCCAACCGCCGCGCGCTGTGCGGATCGCGCTCGGAAGCGTAGACGGAATAGCCGCTGCCCGATTGCTTTGCGGCATACATCGCCACGTCGGCATGTTGCAGGAGAAGATCGGCGTCGGCGCCGTGATCCGGAAAGAGGGCGATTCCGATACTTCCTCCGATGTCGACAATCTGCCCTTCCAGCGAGAAGGGGCATTCAAGCGCCTTTAGAACCTTGTGCACCACCACCGTGGCCCCTTCGGCATCGGCGCCGGGAAGAAGGAGGGCGAACTCATCCCCGCCCAGCCGGGAAATGGTCGTGGTCGCCCGAAGTATTTCCGTAAGGCGGGGGCCGATTTGCCGCAGCAGGAGGTCGCCGTAGTGATGCCCGAGGGTGTCGTTCACCTCCTTGAAACGATCGAGGTCCATGATCAACAAGGCGAGCGGCTTACGATCCCGTTTCCCGGACAGGATCGCCTGCTGAAGCCGGTCGCGGAGGAGGGTCCGGTTGGGAAGGTCGGTGAGCGCATCGTGCAGCGCTTGATGTTCCAGGAGCGCCGCTTCCTGCTTGCGGTCGGTGATGTCGAGGAGAATCCCCTGGATGCAGTAGGGACGGCCGCTCTCGTCCCGCACGATGACCGCCTCCGCGTGGACCCAGAGCGGCGCTCCGCTCGCCGTCCGCATCCGATAATCCGAGGTGAACGGCTCGCTGTTCTCCTTGAAGCGTTCCAGCTCGGCCACCACCCTCTCCCGATCGGACGGATCGATCTGCTTCACCCAGTACCGCGGCTCCGACATCCAGGCCGACCCCGGAATGCCGAACATCCGCTCGATCTGAGGGCTGACGTAGAGGACCCGCTCGTCGAGGGAGGTGACAAAGGTCCCCGCCGGGATATTCTCGACCAGGGCGCGGTAACGGGCCTCCGCCTCCTTGAGTTGTTTCACCTGCAATTGCAGCCTTTGCGCCATCTCGTCGAAAGCGCGCGACAGCTGACCGATTTCTCCCGGTTCGTCGGCCTGGCCCGCGCGCGCGCCCAGGTCGCCGTCGGCCAATCGGGCCGTCGCCTGAACAAGGCGATTAAATCGGCGTAGGATGAGACGGTCTCCCCCGATCAAGGCCGTCGCCACCCCGAGCAGGCCGACCAGCTCCATCACGAGGAGATTACGGGCGAGAATACGGTCGGCATCGGCGAAGGCCATCTTTTTTGGAACCCCGACGCTGAGATAAAATTCCCCTCCGACGCCGGCCAGGGGGGTGACGCCGAAGAGGATGGGAAGCCCCGCCGGGTCGGACGCTTCTCCCCGTCCCCCTTGGGAGAGGATCGCCTGGAGGCTTTTCCATTCCGGCAACGGCCGGCCGATCCATTTTTCCGGTTCAGGATAGCGGACCAGAACGAAACCGTTGCGGTCGGTCATCGTCAACGTCGTTGCGGAAGAGAGCTCCGCCTGTTTGGCCATTTCATTGAGTCTGGAAAGATCGAGCGCCGCGACAACCACCCCCCCGATCTGCCCGGCATCGTCGAGAACCGGGTAAGCGAAATTGACCGAAGGTTTCCCGGTGATACGTCCGACTTGATAGTCGCTGGCGGCCAATGCGCGGGTGCGAAGGGCCCGTTGGATGTAGTTGCGGTCGGC
Organism: Candidatus Manganitrophaceae bacterium; assembly: GCA_004297235.1. GTDB lineage: Bacteria > Nitrospirota > Nitrospiria > SBBL01 > Manganitrophaceae > Manganitrophus. Next base: position 2,426 of record SCUR01000200.1, read on the forward strand.
GACATTGGGAGATCCTTTGATCGGAACCGAATTGCAAAGGAGATCTCCGTTCGCTTTGGCGACTCCGAAGGTGATGTAGTAAGGGTAGGCCTTGACCAGCTCGGCGAAGAGCCGGCTGCACGCCGCCGCGTCGCCGCGTCGGATTTCCGGAACTCGGGAGAGGGCCACGAGCAGTTGGTGCGCCCCTTCAAACACCTGCTCCTGATGGCTGGCGGCCAGCCGCGCCAGCCGCAAGGTATCGTCTTGAAGCTCGACCAGGGCGATCCGCCGCTGCTCCGACGCGGTATAAAGCGCCAGCGCCACGCTCGGAACGATCGCCAAGAAAACCAAACACAAAAGACGGGCTCGGAGGCTGGAGAAGAGGAGGCGAATCATCGCCGCCCCTCCTGATCGAGCAGCGCCCGGACCGCCCGGGCCAGCGCGTCCGGGCGATACGGCTTCAGGATAAAGGAAACCGTCCCCTCTTCGGGAATACGCTTCTCTCGGTCGGCGGGGTGATGTCCGCTCGACACCAGGATCTTGAGGTCGGGAACGAACGATCGAAGTTCTTTTAATACCGCCTCACCCGACCGGCCGGGCATCGTCAAATCGAGAACGACCAGATCGATCTGATCGGCCGCTTGTCGAAAGCGCTCCATCGCCTCAACCCCGTCTTTCGCGAAGAGGAGGCGATAACCATACTGCTCCAGAACCGTCTTGGCCAGCTGCCGGATCTCGGCCTCATCATCGACGAAGAGAATCGTCTCGCTCCCGCCGGAGACCCGATCCTTCCCCTCTTTCCCCCCTTCGGGGACGGCGGGCCCCTGCGCCGCCGGAAGATAAATTGTGAAGAGGGTTCCCTCATTTTTCACGGAACGGACCTCGATCCACCCCTGATGCAGCTGGACGATTCCATAGACGGCGGCGAGGCCGAGACCGGTCCCGCGTCCGATCATCTTGGTGGTAAAGAACGGCTCGAAAATGCGATGCCGGATCGCCTCATCGATCCCGCAGCCGGTGTCGGCCACGGATAGGGAAAGGTATCTCTCCGCCTTCGCCCCCGGATAGCTTCGACGAAACAGCTCATCCGGAAGAATATTCTCAAGCTTGATCTCAATCCGGGGCTCCCACCCCGCTCGTTCTTCTCCAAGGGATGCTTCCAAGCGGTCCATCAGTGCATCACGGGCGTTGACGCAGAGGTTCATGATCACTTGATTCATCTGACCTGCATCGGCCAGGGCCGGCCAGACCCCCTCGGCCGATTCGACGGAGAGCCGAATGCGCCGATCGAACGTCTGCCCCAACAGGCGGGCGGTCTCTTCGACCACGCCACGGAGGTCGATCGGCTTCAAGTCGATTCTCGAGCGGCGGCTGAAGCTGAGGAGCTGCTGCGTCAACGCCGCCGCCCGGTGCGCCGCCTGCTCGACGCGAGAGAGGGTCGTCTGCAGGCGGGATCCCGCCGGGGCTTCTTCGAGGATCAGCTCGACATTTCCGATGATGGCGGTGAGGATATTATTGAACTCGTGGGCGACGCCGCCGGCCAACTGACCGATCCCTTCGAGCTTCTGGGCGTGGCGGAGGTCCGCCTCCAGACGTTTCTGCTCGGTCGCATCGGTGAAGATCCCCATGATGCCGTTGACCCGGCCGTCGGCATCGTGCAGGAGCGCGGTCGAAACGCGGACATCAATGAGGCTGCCGTC
>SCUR01000020.1 GCA_004297235.1 Candidatus Manganitrophaceae bacterium
TTCCGACCAGACGGCTCATCTCTCCCGGATGCGGGGTTAAGATCACCGGGGCTTTTCTCTTCTTGAGCGCCGAGAGATCCCCCGCAAGGGCATTGAGGCCGTCGGCGTCGATCACCATCGGGAGGGAGACCTCCGCGATCAGCGTCCGGATCAGCCGCTGCGTCTCTTCATTTTGCGAGAGCCCCGGCCCGATCGCGACGGCATCTTTCCCCTGGATCGCCTGAAGGAGACTTTTCTCCGCCGCCAGGGAGAGGGTCCCCTCCGATGTTTCCGGAAGCGGGAGGGTCATCGCTTCCATCAGCCCGGCGGTGGCGAGGTCGATCGACTTGGGGAGGGCGACCGTGACGAGACCGGTGCCGCAGCGCAGCGCCGCCAGCGAGGTCATCATCGCCGCCCCCTTCTTTCCGAACGAGCCGGCGACCACGAGAAGATGCCCCGCCGTTCCCTTGTGCGCGCCGCGGGGACGGGGCGGGGGAAAGCCGGCCAGCGCTTCCGGGGTGATCAGATCGACCGGAATCTTGGCCGCCTCGATCAGCGCCGGCGGAAAACCGATATCGACCACGCCGAGCCGGCCCCGGTACTCCAATCCTTCCTGAAGAAAGTGGCCCCACTTCGGAAGGGCCATCGTGAAGGTCTCGTCGGCTTTCACCGCAACGCCCAGAACCTCGCCGGTATCGGCCGAGATCCCGGAAGGGATATCGACCGCCACGACCGGCCGCCCCGATCGGTTGATCAGGTTGATCGCTTTGGCATAGTCCCCCTCGACCGGATGCGAGAGCCCGGTCCCGAGGAGCGCATCGATGATCAGATCGCTTTCGCTCAGCGCCTGGGTGAGATGATTCCATCGGAACGATCCAACCACGTCGAGCGCGCCGCCGGTCTGCATCCAGATGTCGAGCGAGGTTTTCGCATCCCCCCCGACCTTCTCGATCGGGGAGAGAAGATAGACGCTCGCCTGCGCGCCGCGCATCCGAAGATGCCGGGCCGCCGCGATCCCGTCGCCGCCGTTGTTCCCCCTCCCGGCTAGGATAATCACCCGTTTCCCGCCGATCGGGCCGCGCGTCTTCTCGATCTGATCGACCAGCCCCCGCGCCGCGTTTTCCATCAGCAACAGCGAGGGGATGGCGTAATCGGTCGTCGCCTTCCGATCGAGCTTTTTCATCTGTTCCGCGGTGACGATCTTCATAAGTTCATAAAGGCGTGAGGAGTGAGGAGTCAGTAGTTAGGAGAAAATGATTTTATGTTTAAACTCCTCACCCCTAACTCCTTACTCCTGACGCACTAAAATTACCTGAGCAATCGAATAGTCATGGTCATGCGTGATGCTGGCGAAGACGTCGGCGACGTTTCGCTCGTCGGCCAGCTCGCGCGTTCGGCCCCAGAGCTTCACCTCCGGCTTGCCGGCCGGGTTGTTGATTGTCTCGATCTCCCGCCAGCGGGTCCCCATCCGCAGCCCGGTCCCCAAGGCCTTGAGGATCGCCTCCTTCACCGCGAATCGGGCCGAAAGATGGACATGCGGCGCTTTTCGGTGGAGACAATAGGCCTGTTCCGTGGGGGTGAAGACCCGGTCGAGAAAACGGGGCCCCCACCGCGCCCGCATCTCCTCGATGCGGGAAATCTTGACCAGGTCGACCCCGATTCCGACAATCGTCATCGGCGCGTCCCTCAGCTTCGGCCCGCGATCAGGTCCTTCATCTCTCGAACCGCCCGTTCGAGGCCGACGAGGATCGACCGGGCGATGATGCTGTGGCCGATGTTGAGCTCCTCGATTTCCGCGATCTGCGCCACGGGGACGACGTTGGTGTAGTCGAGGCCGTGCCCCGCGTTGACCCCCATCTTCAGCTTGGAGGCGAGGCGCGCCGCTTCCAGAATTTGGTGGAGCTCCGTTCGTTGATCTCTCCCGCGGCTGTTCGCGTACCGGCCGGTATGGATCTCGATCAAATCGGCCGAAATCTTGTTCGCTTCCTTGATCTGCGCCAGATCGGGATCGATGAAGAGGGAGACATGGATCTCCCCCTCGTGGAGCAGATCGATCACCTTCTTCAGCTCGTCCCGATTCGCGACGACATTGAGTCCCCCCTCGGTCGTCAGCTCTTGGCGGCGCTCCGGGACCAGGGTGACCATCTCCGGTTTGATTTCCAGCGCAATCCGGACCATCTCCTCCGTGGCGGCCATCTCCAGGTCGAGCTTGGTTTGGAGCGTCTCCCGCAGGAGCTTGACGTCGCGGTCGTGGATGTGGCGCCGGTCTTCACGAAGATGAACGACAATCCCGTCCGCCCCCCCCAGCTCGGCCAAGACCGCCGCCGCGACCGGGTCGGGCTGCTTCGCTTTTCTCGCCTCGCGCACCGTCGCCACATGATCGATATTCACCCCGAGTCTCGCCAAGCTGCTCTCCTCTCCGATGAAGTGGAAGAATATTAGCCGAACCCCTTTAAATTCGGACCATTATTGCAGAAACAGGAGAGGGGGTCAAGGGTAGAAGCGGAGCCGATTTATCTACTTTGTGGGATGAGGGAGGGGGGCGATTTCGGATTGCGGAATGCGGATTGCGGATTGGAAAAAGAAAGCACTTGGATTTCAATCCGCAATCCGAAATGGCCTAGGAAAAGGAGCGGCCACCTGTCGCCCATCCGCAATTGTCAGGCCAGGATCGCCATTCCCGCCGGGGGGAGATCGATCCGGACCGTCGCCCGGCCCTGATCGTACTGAACGGGGACCCGTTTGTTCTTCGACGGGTGGCGCAGCTCGGCCTCGCTCCAGTCGCCTCGATAGAGGAAGGTCAGCGTCGATCCGGGGGGGTGGAGGGAGGCATCGACGGTTACGTCGGCGCCGCGGGGGGCGGCGCCGTTGGTGTTGAGGGCGATCAGCACCTCTTGGTTTACGAGGAGACGGGACCAGGCGGCGAGCTCGCCGGGGTCGGGAAGGGAGAACGGCCGGCCGAGGAAAGTCGTCTCCCGAAGATACTGGCGGCCGCGGCGGAGCGCCAGGCCGACCGGGCTGTTCTGGTTTCGAATCCGCGCGATCGCGGCGATCCGAAGACAGGTCGGATGGTCGGGGTTGAAGAAGTGGCAGCCGGCGGTCTGAAATGCGCCGAAGGTCCCGCCGAACATCGCCTCCCGGATGTAACGGTCCTCGAAACCGGAATCGATCGCCGGATCGTGGCGATCTTCCGTCCCGTCGAACGCCTGCTCGGTGCCGTAGTAGAGGCAGGGGATGCCGAGGGTGGTCAGCTGGATGCCGACGGCGTGAGCGACCTGTTGTTCTTTATCCGGAATCGGGTTGCGCGCCGCGAAGCGGTGCTTCCCGTCGCGGCCGACCATGTCGTGGTCGTCCAAGATCGAAACATGATAGCGCCCCGTCTCGCGATGGCTTCCGAGAAGATCGTGCCCGCCGAACTGGCTGAAGAAGAAATTCGGGTCGGAGAGCCCTTTCACCATTCCGGCCAGGTTCCGCGTCGGCTCTCCGATGTCGAGGGCGGCGTCGAGGTTGCGGCCGAAGATGTCGAGGTAGTCCCGGGTCAACGCGGCGCCGCCGGTCACCTCGCCGACGAGGAGGAAGTTTTCCTTTCCGATCGACTCGGCATATTCGTGGATCGCCCCGCAGAAGTTCCGGGAGGCTTCGAACGAGACATGCTTGACCGTATCGACGCGGAAGCCGTCGCAGTCGCTCAACGCGATCCAATATTGATAGACGCGGATGATCGCCGAGAGCGCATCCTTCCTGCCGAGATGGACATCTTTCAGATCGAAGAAGTCGCCTCGGCGGAATTCATTGTCGGGATGAAGCGGGTCTTCCCACGGCTCCGGGTCCCATCGGCCGATCCGCCCCGCGCGGGTGTACCAATCTAAATTTTGAAACTCCTTGGGCCAGACCCCCTGGTTGAGCGAGCCGATCTCGGGAACGCTTCCCCCCGTTTCGGAGCGCCATCCATGAACGGGATAAGGTGGCTGAAAGCGGTAGGGGAGATCGGTCCGCGGGGCGCCGTTGTCGTTGTAGAACCAGTTGTTGCCGGAATGATTGTAGATGACGTCGAGGAGGATGTACATTCCGCGATCGTGGGCGGCGTCGACCAGGTCCCGCAGGTCTTGAAGGGCGCCGAACCGGGGATCGACATCGAGAAAGTTTTGAATGCCGTAGCCGTGATAGGTGTCGAGATCGGGACGCTGGCGCCAGACCGGGCCGACCCAGAGGGTCGTGACGCCGAGCGCCTGAAGATAATCGAGCTTGCTCGCGATTCCCTTGAGCGTTCCTCCCTGGAACCGTTTCCCCGACGTTTGCCAGAGAACCTTGTCGGTCGCCGCATGCGCTTGCGGCTGCGCCGGGTCGAAGAGCGGTCGCTCACCTTCCCGCCCGTCGCTGAAGCGATCGGGGAGAAGAAAGTAGAGGGTCTGGTCCCGCCAGGTCGCCGGGCTCGGATGAACGCGGCCGCGCGGCCTTAAATCGGCGGAGGAAAGGGTGACGGGGGCGGATGGCTCCACGATGGTTGGCATGTTGTCCTCCTGGGATTGAGGTGAAGGGTTTCCCTCAGGGTAGCCAAATTGGGAGAGCGATTGCAAGGGTGGGACGTAGGGGCAGGCCTGCGTGCCTGCCTGATTTTAGGATCTTTGGAATGGGGCTTCGCCCCAAGCCCCACGACGGGGGTTGCTTGCCCAACCCCCTTTCGATTCCCAAGGGACACCAGGGAGGGCCCTGGACCCCACGGTCGAACTCGGCGCGACCGCGCAAGTGCGGCGCGGATCGCCCCTCGAACACGCTCCGACCTAACAAGGAAGGTGATACGTCTGACAGAAGGAACGCAGGACTGCTTACACGAGCAGTACCTCCAAGCGCGCGGTCTTTTTCAGGAATAGGCTCGGACATAGAACCCACAGGACATGAATGCTGAATTCCTTTACTCCGCATTCCGCACTCCGCAATCTGAATTCCGTATTCGCCCTGCGGTTATGTTAGAATGAGCTGACGGATCAGGAGAAAGATGAAATCATGCCGATCAACATCGGGCCGAGTCCCGACATCACATTTACCAACCCGTTGGGGTGGCTCCGCGGCTGTCACGATCGAATCAAGCACTTTCTGAGCCTCTTGATGACCGTGGCGACCCGGCGGCGGGGGGAGGCGCTTCACCGGGAGGATCGGGAAACGCTGGCGGCGGCGCTTCGTTACTTTCGCGAAGCGGCTCCGATGCATACCGAAGATGAGGAGCAGTCGCTCTTCCCGCGGCTGCGGGCTTCCAAAAGTCCCTCCGCGGTGGCGGCGCGGGCGGTCTTGGATGCGCTGGAGGCCGAGCATCATCATGTCCATCAGACGCACGCGGAGGTCGAGATTCTCGCGGAGCGGTGGATGAGGGAGGGGGTCCTCCCGTCGTTCGAGGCGAAGCGGCTCATCGGGCTGCTTCAGCAACTGCAGGACTTTTATGAGAAGCATATGGCGATTGAAGATCGAGAGGCTTTTTCCGTGGCGAGCGTGGTCCTGACGGAGAAGGAGATGATCGCGGTCGGACGCGAGATGGCGATTCGGCGCGGGATCGATCCCGATCTGGCGATCGCTTATCCGATGGACAGCCCCGCGCGCTGATCGGAGCGAAGAAAGGGAAGCGATGCCCCCAAAACCGCTTGTACTGTACCATGCCGGATGCGCGGACGGCTTCTCCGCCGCCTGGGTGGTGCATCAGCTTGGAATCGACGCCGACTTTCGGCCGGTCGACTATGAGCATGGTCCGCCCGACGCCAGCGGGCGCGACGTGATGATCTTCGACTTTGCCTATCCCCGCGAGGCGCTTCTAGCGATGAAGGAGAGAGCCGCCTCGCTCATTGTCCTCGACCATCACAAGACCCATGCCGAGGTCCTCTCCGATCTGCCGTTCTGCCGCTTCGACATGAACAAATCGGGGGGCCAGATGGCGTGGGAATACTTCAAGAACGGCGAGCCGCCCCCCTGGCTCGTCGCCTACACCGAAGACCGCGATCTCTGGCGCTGGGCGCTGCCTCACTCTCGCGAGGTGAACGCCGCGCTTCGCTCCTATCCGAGAAAGTTCGACGTCTGGGACGATCTCGCGAAGCGCGACGTGCTGGAGCTGATGACGGAGGGGAAGGCGATCGCCCGCTACGAAGACCAATTGGTCCGAACGTTGGTCCGGCTGGCGCGGGAGATCGAGCTCGACGGCCACAAGGTGCTCGCGGTCAATACCTCGGCGCTCCTTTCGGAGGTGGCGGGGAAGCTGGCCGAGGGGCGCCCCTTCGGGGTCGCCTGGTTTACCCGCGCCGACGGCAAGCGCTCGGTGGCCCTTCGCTCCCGCGAGGGGGGGATCGATGTCTCGGAGGTTGCCAAGCGCCACGGCGGCGGGGGACATCGGAACGCGTCCGGTTTCATTGCCGAGGCGAAGGATTTTGACTACTAGGCTTCGAACGACGTCCCAACCGAAACGATCGTGAGGTCTCCTGCCCTCCCTCCAGCAAGATCAGCTTCAGGCGAACCGCCTTCTCGTCCCATTCCATCAAACCGATCGACCGCTTCAGCGAAAACCGCTTCGGTCCGGCCCCGCCGGGATTGAAGTAGATCACCCCTTCTTTCTGCTCGATCATCCCCTTGTGGCTGTGGCCGGAGAGGATGATGTCCGGATCGGCCCCCTGAAGCTGCCGCCGCACTTTCTCGGTCGGCTTCAGATAATCGTTCACATCATGAATCAGCAGGATCGCGCGTCCATCGATCTCGACGATCTGCAGATCGGGAAGGCGTTTGAGTGGCGCCTCCAGATCGTTGTTCCCGCGGATCGCCGTCACCGGCGCGATCTGTTGGAGCGCCTTCAGCACCAAGTCGCTTCCGACGTCCCCCGCATGAAAGATCCGATCGACCCCGGCAAAGGCCTTCAACTCCTTCGGGTCGAGCCGTCCATGGGTATCTGAAATCACTCCGAATCGCATCTGTCGGCTCCTTAGAATCGTCTCAGCGGGTCGAGAAGGGTCAGCGCGTCGATCTTCCACCCCTCTTCTTCGAACACCATCCGATATTCCACCGCGATGATCCGGGCGTTGAGGCCGGTGACATCCAATTCCACCGTGGCCCGGGCGTTGTCGAGAAAGGCTCTCCCGATCCGGGTCGAAGCGGCGCGGGCCATCTCGGGAAACCGGGCGCGGATCATTGTCTCAAAGCGGTCTTTTGAAAATTGTTTTTGGAATGAGGTCGAGGTGAAGCGGTACGCCTCTTTGTAATCTTCTTTTTTGAATGCATCGAGCTGCCGTCGGATCACCGACTGAATCTCTTGGAGAAGGGGAGGGTCGGGGGCGGCGGAAGCTCGAACGGGGATAATCGCCAGGCCATCGACTTTCCACCCTTCTTCTTCGCGGATCATCCGGTACTCGGCCGTGACTTTTTTGTGGTTAAATCCGGTGATCTGGACCCGGGCGATCGCATGGGCGGCATCGTCGAGGTGAATTTTTTCGAATGAGGCCCGGAGCGACTTGGTAATCTGAGGATAGTCGGCTCGGATCATCTCGGCATACTGATCTTGCGAAAATTTTTGATGGACCTGCTTCGATGCGAAGCGGTAGGCCTCCTCGTCGTCGTTGAAGGTGAAGGCGTCGAGCTGCTGCCGGATGACCGATTCGATTGCTTGCTCTTCCAGCGAGGGCGCGGGGGCCTGGATCGATTGAATGGAGAGGAGGGTGAACCAGAGGATCAAGGATGGGATCATGGCGGTCCTCCTGAATGGGTTGTCCTGCGTGGCCGGGATGATCGCATGGGGGAGAGGGAGAAGCCTAGCGGTCCAAAGCGCTACCACGCATATGCTTCCGGCGCTTCGCCGCGGGGGCCGGGCCAGATCTTGTCGAGTTGTCGGAGGAGCTGCTCGTCCGGCGTGATCTCCAGCGCGCGCAGACTGCCGGTCAGTTGCTCCGTCGTCCGGGGGCCGATGATCGGAGCGGTGACGACCGGGTTGGAGAGGACCCAAGCGAGCGCGACCGTCGACGGAGACTCTCCGATCCGCTTGCAGAGATCTTCATATTGCGTCAGTTGAGCGCGGTATTTTTCGACTTCCATCTGGAATTCCTCGGTGCTCCGCCGCCCTTCCGTGGCCTTTGCGAGGGCGCCGGCCAGGAGCCCGCCGCCAAGAGGACTATACGGGATCAGTCCGAGGCCGTAGGAGCGGCAGACGGGGATCACCTCCAGCTCGATCATCCGGTTTTGGAGGCTGTAGATGCTCTGCTCGCTGACGAGTCCCATGAAATGGCGCTGGCCGGCGAGCTGATTCGCGGTGGCGATCTGCCAGGCGGGGAAGTTGCTGCTTCCGACGTAGAGCACTTTGCCCTGCTGGACCAGGATTTCCATCGCCTGCCAGATCTCCTCCCACGGCGTTTCCGGATCGATGTGATGCATCTGGTAGAGATCGATGTGGTCTGTCTGCAGCCGCCGCAGGCTCTCTTCACAGGCGCGCCGGATATGATAGGCGGAGAGGCGCCGCTCGTTCTCCCGCTCGCCCATGCGGCCGTAGACCTTCGTCGCTAAGACGATCTGGTCGCGCCGGCCTCCCTGCGCCAGCCACCGGCCGATGATCTGCTCGGTCCAGCCTTCTCCGCGCTTCCAGCCGTAGACATTGGCGGTATCGAAGAAGTTGATCCCGGCCTCCAGCGCCGTGTCCATGATGGCGTGGCTTTCCTTCTCGCTCGTTTCCGGTCCGAAGTTCATCGTGCCGAGGCAGAGACGGCTGACCCTGAGCCCCGTTCGTCCCAATCCAACGTAGTCCATTCGTGCATCTCCTTCATGCGGCCATTGAAGCGGCTGAGTCGGTCTGATCTGTGGATGCTTGTCTCTTGCAAGTTAACTTATTTCTCCTCAGAGTGCAAGCATCTCGTCTTTACTCGGGGGCGGAAGGAGTCTCCCGGCGGAGCGCGGCGGGGAACAGCGGAATTGAAAAGAGTCGTAAAGTGGAGTCATCTCGGTTTGCATTGACTTCGGATGTTTGTCGAGGATTTTTCATCCAATCGGCGCTCTTATTGAAAAGAATGGGCCGACGCCGGCGAAGGAGGCCGGCCCCGGCCCTTCAATAATCATAAACGCTATTTCGCGCTCTTCTGCTCGCTTGGTTTCTGATCGCCTCCTTTGTCTGCAGACGATTTGCTCTTTCCGGTCGACGCATCCCCTTTGCTTTTGGATGGGGCCTTCCCGGACGATCCTGCTCCCTTATCGGTGCTGGCCGGCGGGCAGGGAAAATGTCCGGCATCAATTTCTTCATTGGAATTTTTGGTGAGAGGACTGTCGTTCCCGACGGCCTGATCCCGCCGTCCGGTTGTTTGGTTGTCGATTCCGGCCGCCTGTTCGGTGCTGGACGGCAGCTCTCCATTGAGTCCCGGCGGGCAATTCGAAGCGGCCTCTTGCTGGCGGCCGCTTTTCGTTTTTTCTTTGGATGCCGCCGGCGGGTTCTTCTTGTCCGCGTGGCCTTCGTCACCCCATCCCAAATCGGCTTGGATAACAAAGAGGCTCATCACAAAAACCAAAATCCAAATCCCCTGCATTCTCTTCATAACCACGTTGCTCCTCTGCGTTTGACCCTCCCCGTCGCAAAAGCGCCCTACATCTATAGTAGTGTTTGAGGCAAGGCCGGGTCAAGAGACGATTGCGGAGTGCGGAGTGAAAGAATTAACAGTGATGTTCTGTGGGTTTTGCGCCGAGCCTGCGCGCTTGGAGGGGCTGTCCTGAGTCGTTCACGCAGCCCTTCCTTCTGTCCAGACGTTTCACCTACCTTTATAGGTCGGAGCGTGTTTGAGGGGCGATCCGCGCCGCTCTTGCGCGGTCGCGCCGAGTTCGACCGTGGGGTCCAGGGCCCTCCCTGGTGTCCCTTGGGAAGCCGAAGGGGGTTGGGCAGCCGGGGTCCCCAAAGAGCCTGCTCTTTGGGGTGGAAGCATCCCCCGCGGTGGGGTTTGGGGCAACGCCCCATTCCAGTGTTTTGACTCTTTGAGAGACTAATAAGAAGAAGACACTTCGTAAATTTGGATTTCCGACCGGTCGTTATCTTTTCCTGCGCATCGGGCTGGGGGGAAGCGCCTCGTAGCGTTTCTTCAGATCGGGATGGTCCGCTAAAAATCGATTCACCCCTTCCGTATCCGCCAGCACCTCCGGGCTTCGCTTCTGGTACTCTTCGATCGTGAGATTGTGCTTGGCGAGAATCTTCGCCACGTGCGCGTTGATCTCCTCTTCCATCTTTTTCATCTCTTCTCTGGACGGGGCCTCCCCGTCGGGGTTGCCCGACCGGGGCTTGGCGGCGAGTTGTTTAAAATAATCCCGCATCGACTCCCCCAGTTCAATCCGCGCCTTCACATATTTTTCGATTTCCGCCGGGTTGGGCGCCGCGGCTGGGTTGTCGGCGGCCGATTCCGTCGCCCCTCCGAATAATCCGACCGCAATGAAAAGAAGGAGGATGAGCCGTCGAAGATCTCGTTGAATATTTTTCATGCCGTTCCTTTCTCCTGGAAGTTTATTTGAACGCTCTTTCGAGCAAAGACGCTGACAGCCTGCCATAGATGAAAAGGGGAGTCAATGTTCAACTTCGTTTTAGTCGTGTCCAATTGCGAGATGCGGTTGGAATGGGGCGTTGCCCCAAGCCCCACCGCGGGGCCGCCGCGCCGCGGCCCCTCCGGCTTCCCCGGGCGGCGGGGTAGAACCCCTGCACCCTACGGTCGAACTCGGCGCGACCGCGCAAGAGCGGCGCGGATCGCCCCTCAAACACGCTCCGACCTGAAGCGG
>SCUR01000201.1 GCA_004297235.1 Candidatus Manganitrophaceae bacterium
CCTTGCACGGAGTCGAAGACCGCGACCGCGCCGTCGAGAACACGGAGCGAGCGCTCCACTTCAATCGTGAAGTCGACATGGCCGGGGGTATCGATGATGTTGATCCGGTGGTTCTTCCAGTAACAGGTCGTGGCGGCGGAGGTGATGGTAATGCCGCGCTCGCGCTCCTGCTCCATCCAGTCCATCGTCGTGGTCCCCTCATCGACCTCGCCGATCCGATGGGTGACGCCGGTATAGTAGAGGATGCGCTCGGTGGTGGTCGTTTTTCCGGCGTCGATGTGGGCCATGATCCCGATATTTCTCGTCCGCTCTAAAGGATATTCGCGTGCCATTGGACTTTATCTACCGTTGTTTTCCTCTCCGGCACTCAAAGTGAGAGGAGATAGAGTAAAAAAAGGTGAAGGCGCTTGCCTTCACCCGAAGGGTGTTCGTCGAACGATTACCAGCGATAGTGCGCGAAGGCCTTATTGGCCTCGGCCATCTTATGCGTATCCTCCCGCTTTTTCACGGCGCCCCCGGTATTATTGGAAGCGTCCATCAACTCGGCGGCCAACTTCTCTTCCATACTCTTTCCGGCCCGTTGGTGCGCATACAGGGTAATCCACCGGAGCGCCAGGGTGGTTCGACGATTCTGGCGGATCTCGACCGGGACCTGGTAGGAGGCTCCCCCGACCCGGCGCGATTTCACCTCGACCATCGGCTTTACATTCTCAATGGCGCCCTTGAAAATCTTCATCGGATCCGATCCGCTCTTCTGCTTGATCAACTCGAAAGCGCTATAGCAAACGGTTTCGGCGATACTTCGTTTTCCCTGCCGCATGAGCATGTTGATGAACTTTGAAACCAGCCGATCGCCGAATCGCTGGTCCGGAAGAACTTCTCTTTTGACGGCTACTTTTCGCCTTGGCATCTCATCCTCAATAAGAAATTACGATAGGAGACGTTCGATCAAGCCGCTCCCTATTTCGGTGTCTTTGCTCCGTACTTGGATCGGCCCTGTTTCCGATTGGCCACGCCGACGGTGTCGAGCGCGCCCCGCACGATGTGATAACGAACGCCCGGAAGATCCTTCACCCTGCCGCCGCGCACGAGCACGATCGAGTGCTCCTGAAGGTTGTGGCCGACGCCGGGAATATAGGAGGTCACTTCAATTCCATTGGTGAGACGAACACGAGCGACTTTCCTCAGAGCGGAGTTCGGCTTCTTCGGTGTCGTGGTGTAAACGCGGACGCAGACCCCTCTCTTCTGAGGAGATCCTTTCAGCGCCGGACTTTTGGTTTTTGTCCGGGCTTTTTCTCGTCCTTTCTTGATCAGCTGAGTAATTGTCGGCAACAGATCCTCCTTTTGAACCACCGAAACTGTGGAAGTATAGTGAAAGAATTCTTATTTGTCAAGCAGTTTATTGACCTCTCCCGCTTTTACGGCGGGAGAGGTCAATATGAAAGAAGAAACGGATCGTTTGCCCGGAGCCTGTCTCATCCTCAACAAATCGGATGCGACGTGCGATGCTTATTCGGCTGGAGCGGCCTCCTCGCCGGGTGCGGGCAACTGCGGAGCGGCCTCTTGCGCAACCGCCACCGCTTCCTCCTGCTGTGGCGCACGCACATAAACCTCGCGATAGTTGCCGAGTCCGGTTCCCGCCGGGATGAGTCGCCCGACGATCACGTTCTCCTTGAGCCCCAAGAGATCGTCGGTCTTCCCGCTGATCGCCGCTTCGGTCAGGACACGGGTGGTCTCCTGGAACGACGCCGCCGAGATAAAACTGTCGGTCGAAAGGGCCGCCTTGGTGATCCCGAGCAGAATCGGTTTTCCAATCGCCGGCCGTCCCCCCTTCGCCATCACCCGCTCGTTCTCTTGCTGGAAGACGAACTTATCGACCTGGTTTCCGATCAAGAACTCGGTATCTCCGGGCTCTTCAATCTTCACCCTTCGAAGCATCTGGCGGACGATGATCTCGATATGTTTATCGTTGATCGAGACCCCCTGCAGGCGATACACCTCCTGGACTTCGTCCACGAGATATTTCTGCAGTTCCTTCGGACCGAGGACGTCGAGTATATCATGCGGGTTCGCCGACCCGTCCATGAGCGGCTCGCCGGCATGGACCCAGTCTCCCTCGTGCACGTTCACGTGCTTGCCCTTCGGGATGTAATATTCCCGGCTGTCGCCCATCTCGTTCCGAACGATCACCTTCCGCATCCCCTTGACGAACCCGCCGTACTCGACGGTTCCGTCGATTTCGGAGATGACCGCCTGCTCCTTCGGCTTTCTCGCCTCGAAGAGCTCGGCCACCCGGGGAAGACCTCCGGTGATATCTTTCGTCTTGGTCGTCTCCCGCGGAATCTTCGCGAGAACATCCCCGGGGAAAACAACCTGTCCCCGCTCGACCAGAATGTGCGCTCCGGCCGGCAAAAGATACCGGGCCACGGCGGCGGAGGAGGAGATCTTCGCCGTCTTACCCGACTCGTCTTTGATCGAGATGCGCGGCCTGAGATTCGAGCCGGGATAATCGACGATCACCCGTCGAGACAACCCGGTCACCTCGTCGACCTCTTCACGCATCGTCTGTCCTTCGATGATATCTCCGAAGGCGATCTTTCCGCCGACCTCGGTCAGGATGGAGAGGGAGTAAGGATCCCACTCCACCAGCTTCTGACCCGACTCCACGCGGGTATTATCCTTTACTTTGATCCGGGCGCCGTAGACGACCGAGTACTTCTCCTTCTCACGGCCGGTCTCGTCATAGACCGCGATTTTTCCATTCCGGTTCATCGCGACCATGTCCCCGTCTTTGTTCTTCACCGTGTTTAGATTGAGATACTTCAGGATGCCGGCGTTCTTCGCTTCGAGAACCGTCTGCTCGATGACCTTGCTCGCCGTCCCTCCGATGTGGAAGGTCCGCATCGTCAGCTGCGTTCCCGGCTCTCCGATCGACTGAGCCGCGATCACGCCGACCGCCTCGCCCTTCTCGACCAATCTCCCTCGCGCCAGATCGCGTCCGTAACATCTCACACAGACCCCCCGGCGCGCCTGACAGGTCAGCACCGAACGGATCTTGACCTTATCGATGCCGGCTTCGACCACCGCCTGTGTTCGCCGCTCGTCGAGCTCTTCGACCGCCGCGCAGATCAGCTCCCCGGTGATCGGGTCCCGGATGTCCTCCGCGGTCACCCGGCCGAGGATTCTCTCCTCAAGCGGCTCGATCACCTCTCCCCCTTCCACCAGGGCGGTCACCGTGATGCCGTCGGACGTGCCGCAGTCGAGATCGTTCACGATCACATCCTGGGCGATATCGACCAGACGCCGCGTGAGGTAGCCGGAGTTCGCCGTCTTCAACGCCGTATCCGCAAGACCCTTCCGGGCGCCGTGCGTGGAGATGAAGTACTGCAACACGGTCAAGCCTTCCCGGAAGTTGGCCGTGATCGGGGTTTCGATGATCTCCCCGGACGGCTTCGCCATCAATCCCCGCATTCCGCCGAGCTGGCGGATCTGCTGGGTGCTGCCCCGGGCGCCCGAATCGGCCATCATGAAGATCGAGTTGAACTGCTTTCCTTTGCCCGATCCCTTTTTGATGTTCTCTTCCTCTTGCCCGAGCTCCTTCATCATTTCGCTGGCGACCACTTCGGTGACGTGCGCCCAGATGTCGACCACCTTGTTGTAGCGCTCGCCGTTCGTGATGAGACCTTCGGCATACTGCTTCTCGATCTCCATCACTTCCTTCTTGGCCTTCTCGATCGACGCTTCCTTCTTCGACGGAATATGCATGTCGTCGATGCTGATCGAAATGCCGGCCTTTGTTGCATAGAGATAGCCGATATCCTTCACCCGATCCAACAAGACGACCGTCTCGCGATGGCCCGCCTCGCGGTAGGCGGTATCGATCAGCTTCATCAGCTCTTTCTTATTCAGGACCTTGTTCACCGCGGCGAACGGGATGTTCGGCGGAAGGATCTCGCCCAGGATCACCCGTCCGACGGTAGTTTCGAGCATATGGCCGTCCCGCTTGACCTTAATCCGGGCATGCTCTTCCACCTCCAGATGGTCGTATGCAATCCGCACCTCTTCGGCTGAAGAGAAGATCTTCCCTTCTCCCCGGGCCCCGGACCGTTCCTTGGTAAGCCAGTAGCATCCCAACACCATATCCTGAGAAGGGACCATGATCGGCTTCCCGCTCGCGGGAGAAAGGATGTTGTTGATCGACATCATCAAGACCCGCGCTTCGATCTGCGCTTCCACGGAAAGCGGCACGTGGACCGCCATCTGGTCTCCGTCGAAGTCGGCGTTGAACGCCGCGCAGACGAGCGGATGAAGACGGATCGCTTTGCCTTCGACCAGGGACGGATCGAACGCTTGAATGCCCAGACGGTGCAGCGTCGGCGCCCGGTTCAGCAGGACCGGATGCTCTTTGATCACCTCATCGAGCACATCCCAGACTTCGGGCCGCTCCTTCTCCACCATCTTCTTCGCGCTCTTGATCGTGGTGACGTAACCGCGCTCTTCGAGCTTTTGAAAGATGAACGGCTTGAAAAGCTCCAGCGCCATCTTCTTCGGAAGACCGCACTGATGGAGCTTCAGCTCCGGACCGACGACGATCACCGATCGACCGGAATAGTCGACCCGCTTTCCGAGCAGGTTCTGACGGAACCGCCCCTGCTTTCCTTTCAGCATGTCGGAGAGCGACTTGAGCGGACGCTTGTTGGGCCCGCGGATCGCCCGGCCGCGCCGGCCGTTGTCGAAGAGAGCATCGACCGACTCCTGCAGCATCCGCTTTTCGTTTCGGATGATGACGGAAGGGGCCTTCAGCTCGATTAATCTTTTTAAACGGTTGTTCCGGTTGATCACCCGCCGATACAGGTCGTTCAGATCGGAGGTCGCAAACCGCCCGCCGTCGAGCGGAACGAGCGGCCGCAGCTCCGGCGGCAGCACCGGAATCACGTCGAGGATCATCCAGTCCGGACGATTGCCCGATTTCCGGAACGACTCGATCACCTTCAATCGCTTCGTCAGCTTTTTCTTCACCGCGGTCGAGCTCGCCTCGCTCACCTTCACGTGAAGGTCGTTCCACATCTGATCCAGATCGATCTTCCTCAGCAGCTCGCGAATCGACTCCGCCCCCATGTCGGCGCGGAATCCGTGGTTTCCGTACTGCTCCAACAAGGCGCGATAGCGATCCTCGGTCAGGATCTCTTTCTCTTTGAGATCGGTATCCTTCGGATCGACCACGATGTAATTTTCAAAATAGAGGACCCGCTCGAGCTGCTTCAGGGTCATGTCGAGCAGCGCGCCGATCCGGCTCGGCACCCCTTTTAAAAACCAGATATGCGCCACCGGAGAGGCCAGCTCGATGTGCCCCATCCGCTCGCGACGCACCTTCGACTGAATCACTTCGACGCCGCACTTGTCGCAAACGATTCCTCGGTGCTTCATCCGCTTGTATTTTCCGCAGTTACACTCCCAGTCCTTGATCGGTCCGAAGATGCGGGCGCAGAAGAGCCCGTCCCGCTCGGGCTTAAACGAGCGGTAATTAATCGTCTCCGGTTTTTTCACTTCGCCGTAAGACCAGGAACGGATTTTCTCCGGCGAAGCAATTCGAATACGGATGGCATCAAAAGAGATCGGGTCTTTTGCTTTTTCAAACAGGCTGTTAATCGCTTCGACCTTACTAATTGTCTCCATTGAACCTCCAAATTTTAAAAATAAAGGTGAAGCCGTCAGCGATCAGCAATCAGGTTTCAGCCAAAAACTTAAACGGTTTAAGCTGAACGCGGACCGCTGAATGCTGACCGCTTATTTACTCTCTCCCCTTGATCAGCTCCACGTCGAGACCCAAGCTTTGCAGCTCTTTGATCAAGACGTTGAACGACTCCGGAAGGCCCGGCTCGAGGAAGTTTTCTCCTTTGACGATGGCCTCGTAGATCCGAGATCGTCCGGGAACATCGTCCGATTTCACCGTGAGGAATTCCTGCAGAATCGACGCGGCGCCGTAAGCTTGAAGCGCCCAGACTTCCATTTCACCGAGACGCTGTCCTCCGAATTGGGCCTTTCCGCCGAGCGGCTGTTGCGTCACCAATGAGTAAGGGCCGATCGAACGGGCGTGAATCTTGTCGTCCACCAAATGGTGGAGTTTCAACATATACATGTAACCGACGGTCACGGGACGATTGAACGGCTCCCCCGACTTGCCGTCGAAGAGTGTCGTCTGCCCGCTCGTGGGGAGCTTCGCCTTCTGAAGCAGCTCCTTGATCTCTTTCTCGGTGGCGCCGTCGAACACGGGACTCGCCAAATGGAGCCCGAGCGCCTTCGCCGCCCAACCGAGGTGGGTCTCCAAGATCTGGCCGACGTTCATACGGGACGGCACGCCGAGCGGGTTTAGAACGATCCCGACCGGGGTTCCATCCGGAAGATACGGCATATCCTCTTCCGGCAGAACGCGGGAGACGACGCCTTTATTACCGTGTCTTCCGGCCATCTTGTCTCCCACCTGAAGCTTGCGCTTCATGGCGATGAAGACCTTAACCAGCTTGATCACACCGGGCGGAAGCTCGTCGCCGCGCTTCAGCCGGCCGGCCTTCTCGTCGTAGATCGTCTGCAAGATATCGATCTGCTCCTTGGTGAAGGCCTCGATCCGATCGATCTTCTCCTGCTCCTCCGGCTCGTTCAAGAGGACGTTCTTCAGCTCCTCATCCGGAATCCGATCGAGGATCTCCTTGGTGATCTTTTTCTTTTTCTTGAGGAGGCTCTCCCCCGTCTCCGGATCGACGATATCGACCCCGGCGAGCTTTCCGAGAAGGAGCTTGCGGATCTTTTTGTGCTTCTCCTCCTCGATAATGCGCAGCTCGTCTTGATGATCCCGCTGAAGCCGGATCACATCTTCATTCTCGATGCTCTTCGAACGCTCGTCCTTCTCCACGCTCTTCCGAGAGAAGATCTTCACATCGACGACGATCCCCTCGATGCCGGGGGGAACATAGAGCGACGCATCCTTCACATCCCCCGCCTTTTCGCCGAAGATGGCCCGAAGCAATTTCTCTTCCGGCGTCAGCTGGGTCTCCCCTTTCGGGGTCACCTTTCCGACCAGGATGTCTCCCGGCTTGACTTCGGCGCCGATGCGGATGATTCCCGACTCGTCGAGATTCTTCAAGGCATCTTCGCTGACGTTGGGGATATCGCGGGTGATCTCTTCTTTCCCGAGCTTGGTGTCGCGCGCTTCGAGCTCGAACTCCTCGATGTGAATCGAGGTAAAGTGATCCTCCCGCACCAGTCTTTCGGAGATAAGAATCGCGTCTTCATAGTTGTAGCCGCCCCACGGCATGAAGGCGACCAGGACGTTTCGCCCGAGGGCCAATTCTCCCTGATCGATCGCGGGACCGTCCGCCAGGACATCCCC
Organism: Candidatus Manganitrophaceae bacterium; assembly: GCA_004297235.1. Classification (GTDB taxonomy): domain Bacteria; phylum Nitrospirota; class Nitrospiria; order SBBL01; family Manganitrophaceae; genus Manganitrophus. Next base: position 7,388 of record SCUR01000201.1, read on the forward strand.
CTTCTTCACCCGCGTTCCGACCGTCACGACCGGCTTTTGAGTGATGCAGGTGTTCTGATTCGAGCGCTGGAACTTGATGAGGTTGTACACATCGAGCGCCACTTCCGGATCTTCCGAGGCGTTTTCCTTCTCCTTCCGGGTCAGCTCCGCTTTCACGACGATCCGCGTTGCATCGACGCTTTCGATCACCCCCGATCGCCGGGCCAGCAGCACGTAACCCGAATCGCGGGCGACGATCGCTTCCATGCCGGTTCCGACCAGCGGGGCTTCGGTGGCGATCAGCGGCACCGCCTGACGCTGCATGTTCGACCCCATGAGGGCCCGGTTGGCGTCGTCGTTTTCCAAAAACGGAATCAACGCCGTCGCCACGCTGACGATCTGCTTCGGCGAGACGTCCATGTACTCGACCCGTTCGGCCGGGACCATGACGAAGTCGCCCGCATATCGCGCGGAGACGCTGTCGGCCGTGATCTTGCCTTTCCCGTCGACTTTGGTGTTCGCCTGGGCGATGACGTATTTGTCGCCGTCGATCGCCGAGATGAATTCGATCTCCTCGGTGACCCGCCCGCTCTTCACTTTCCGGTAAGGCGATTCGATGAAACCGAACTCATTGACGCGGGCATAGGTGGCCAGCGAGGTGATCAAACCGATGTTCGGACCTTCCGGCGTTTCGATCGGGCAGATCCGGCCGTAGTGACTGGGATGAACGTCGCGGACTTCGAATCCGGCCCGCTCCCGGGTCAACCCGCCGGGCCCCAGTGCGGAGAGACGCCGCTTGTGGGTGATTTCGGCCAGCGGATTGGTCTGGTCCATGAACTGCGAGAGCTGGCTGCTTCCGAAAAACTCCTTGATGACGGCGATCACCGGCTTGGCGTTGATCAGATCGTGCGGAAGAACGGTTTCCAGATCGAGCAGGTTCATCCGCTCTTTGATCGTTCGCTCCATCCGGACCAAACCGATCCGGAATTGATTCTCGAGCAGCTCCCCGACCGACCGGACGCGCCGGTTTCCGAGGTGATCGATATCCTCGATCTCGCCCTTTCCGGTTTTCAGATTGACGAGATAACGGATCACCTCGACGATGTCGGGCGCGGTCAGCGTCCGCTTGTCGAGCGGCAGATCGAGATTGAGTTTCTTGTTCAGCTTCAGACGCCCGACCGGCGAGAGATCATACCGCTTCGGGTTGTAGAAGAGGTTATCGAAGAGAACGCGCGCCGTCTCCATGGTCGGGGTCTCGCCCGGCCGCAGGCGCCGATAGATCTCCACCATCGCTTCATCCGGCGAGGCCACCTTCTCCATCGACAAGGTGTCGCGGATGACCGGCAGGACCTGAATGTTGTCGATGTAGAGAACCTTGATTTCTTTGATGCCGGCTTGGGCGATCTTGGCGAGAACGGCGTCGGTGAGTTCGTGGTTCCGCTCAAGGAGCACTTCCCCCGTGCTCGGATCGATGATGTCGTTGAGGACCGCTCTTCCGATCAACTCCTCTTTGGGATAGGGAATCTCTTTGATCCCCTCGGTCTTCATCCGCTTGAGGACCCCTTTGGTCAGCTTGCTCCCTTCCTTCGCAAGGAGCTCCTTCTCTTTCTTGTCCATGAAGTCGGTCGGGGCCTTAATACCGGAATGGATCTCCGAATCGAGCTTCCTCCAGAAAGCGCCCTCTGCCATCCGGACCTCTTCGATCGGATAGAACAGCTTCAGGATCGCTTCCTCGAGACTGCCCCCTTCGGCCTTTTCTTCCCGCCCGGCCAACGTATATCGCTTCTCCTGCTTGTCGCCCTCTTCCTGCGAAAAGGCCTTCAAGAGGATCGTCGCGGGAAGTTTCCGGCGTCGGTCGATCCGAACGTAGAGGATGTCCTTCGCGTCGAACTCGAAATCGAGCCACGAGCCGCGATAGGGAATAATCCGGGCGGAATAGAGAACCTTTCCGCTCGCATGCGTTCTTCCCTTGTCGTGGGTGAACGCGGCGCCGGGAGAGCGCTGAAGCTGGCTGACGACCACCCGCTCGGTCCCGTTCACCAGGAACGTGCCGTTCTCCGTCATGAGCGGAAGCTCGCCGATGTAGACCTCCTGCTCGCGGACGTCGCGGACTTTCTTCGCGTCTCCCTTCGCTTCCTTGTCCCAGACCACCAGACGAACGCGGATCTTCAACGGGGCGGCAAAGGTCATTCCCCGCTCCAGGCATTCCTGGACATCATATTTTGGCGTTCCGATCGAGTAATCGATAAACTCGATCATCGCCGTGTCGTTGTAATCGGAGATCGGGAAGACACTCGTAAACGCCGATTGCAATCCGATATCCTCCCGCTGCTCCGCCGGGACATCTCGTTGCAGGAAGCGCTCGTACGATTGCCTCTGAATCTCAATCAGGTTCGGAATGGGAATCTGGATGCTGATTTTTGATAAATCTTTTCTCTCTCGAGTACCGTTTACGGTGCTCTGTGCCATAAAACCTCCTGGAGTCCATTCTAAAGGTCATCCGAAAGAAAGACCCGGAAAGTCGACGGCGGGAATGCCGTTCCAGATGGAACGGTCCCGCCTCTTCGAGTGCAGATTCCGGATCTTTTCCTGTCACGACACGTGATGAACCTTCAAAAGAACTCAGTTTTAAAACCGATTTTGAAGACGCATCAGAGTCCGGGAGAAGCCGAAGGAATCTTATTTAATTTCGACCTTGGCTCCCGACTCTTCGAGTTTCTTCTTCATCGTTTCGGCCTCTTCTTTCGTGACGCCGCCCTTCACGGTCTTCGGGGCCCCCTCGACGAGATCTTTCGCTTCTTTCAGACCGAGGTTGGTCAGCTCGCGAACCACCTTGATGACCTGAATTTTCTTGTCGCCCGCATTGGAGAGGACCACGTCGAATGCCGTTTTCTCTTCCGCCGGAGCCGCCGCCGCACCGCCACCGCCGCCGGGCGCCGCCGCCATGGCAACCGGAGCCGCTGCGGTCACGCCGAATCGTTCTTCCACCATCTTAATCAACTCGGCCAGTTGAAGTACAGGCATCTTCTCGACGGCCTTGATAATCTGATCGTTCGTTAACTCCATTTCCTCTGTCTGTGCCATTTTCGGTTCTCTCCTTTGTTAAATAAACCGGTTAAAGTTTTTTATGATGATTGCGTGATTCAAATGCCTCTTCTGCAGCCTTAAGACGGAGGCGCCTGACGTTGATCATGGACCGCCTGAAGGGTCCTGACGAATTTGCTCAATACGCCGTTGAGGGTCCCCGCCAATCCGTAGAGCGGAGATTTGAGGCGGCCGATGAATTGGCCGACCAAGATCTCTTTGGACGGAAGCTTCGAGATCTGCTTCAGTCGCACCAGATCGACGACCTGGCTTTCAACCACCCCCACCTTGATCTTCAGCTTCTTCTGTTTGTCTGCAATACCGTTCAACGCCTTCGCCGGGGCGACCGGATCGTCATAACCGAGCGCCACCGCAATGGGCCCCTTGAAATGATCACGGATCCCCTGTAAGGTCGTCCCTTCGGCCGCCCGAAAAGCGAGGGTGTTCTTCACCACCTTGAACTCTCCCTTCACCCGGCGCAGCTCGTTTTTTACCTCGCGGATCTCCTCCACTTCCATGCCGGAAAATTCGGCCAGAACGGCCACCTTCGCCCGGGAGAACTTCTGCCGCAACTCCGAAATCATGACCTCTTTTTCTTCTTTTTTCATTTTCCGCCCTTATTCATCATTGCCAATGATCCATTCGGTGCGCCGCGAAAACAGCGCTAAGAGACGCTGAGGCCGATACTTCCCACGTCGACCGCGATGCCAGGCCCCATGGTTGAAGAAACGGTGATCCCTTTTACATACTTCCCTTTTGCCGAGGCCGGTTTTGCCTTGACGATGGAATCGATCACGAGGTCGGCGTTTTCAAGAAGCTGCTGCGCGCTGAAAGAAACACGGCCGACGGTCACGTGGATGATGCCGGCTTTCTCAACGCGATACTCCACTTTTCCCTGCCGGATCTCCTTGATGGCCCGGGCGACATCAAAGGTGACGGTGCCCGTCTTCGGGTTCGGCATCAACCCGCGCGGGCCGAGCACTTTACCGAGCCGACCGACGGCTCCCATCAAATCGGGGGTCGCCACCACCGTATCGAATTCAAGCCACCCCTGATTGATCTTCTCAATCAGATCGTCCAGGCCGACATAATCGGCCCCCGCTTGGGTCGCCTCTCTTTCCTTCTCCCCCTTCGCAAAGACCAGGATGCGAACCTTCTTCCCCGTTCCATGCGGAAGCACCACCGAGCCTCGCACCATCTGATCGGAGTGTTTTGGATCCACTCCCAGGCGAACCGCCATTTCGACGCTCTCATCGAACTTGGCATAATGAAGTTGCTTCACCAGATCAAGCGCCTCGTTGAGCTGATATGTTCTCTCCTCGACCTTTGCGACTGCCGCCTCGTATTTTTTACCCATCTCCCCCTCGGCTGATAGATCCTGTTCTAATCATGAACACCGGAACACCGCTTCACCGGCTCTTTTCCGCCGGCCCGCCCTTGTTCCGGAAAGCTTTCATTTACTCGACGGTGATCCCCATGCTTCGCGCCGTTCCCTCGACGATTTTCCGCGCCCCCTCGAGATCCACCGCGTTCAAATCCTGCATCTTTGTCTTTGCGATCTCTTCGACCTGCGCTCGGGTCACCTTGCCGACCTTGTCTTTCTGAGGAACGGCCGATCCCTTGATGATCCCCGCCGCTTTCTTGAGAAGCTCGGCAGCCGGAGGACTCTTTAAGATAAAGGTAAACGTTCGGTCCGAATAGATGCTGATCACCGCGGGGATAATGGTTCCCTCCTGTCCCTGGGTCTTGGCGTTGAACGCCTTGCAGAACTCCATGATGTTGACACCATGCTGTCCCAACGCCGGACCGACGGGCGGAGCCGGATTCGCTTTCCCCGCCGGAATTTGAAGCTTTACCATCGCTGTCACTTCTTTGGCCATTTGTTCTCCTTAAAACGGATATGAATAATCGCTCAAGATCGTATCGTTAGACCTTTTCTACCTGGAGAAAGCTCAGCTCCACCGGGGTCGATCGTCCGAAAATACTGACCAAGACCTTCACCTTGCTCTGATCCGGATTCACTTCGTCGATGACGCCGTTGAAACCCAAAAACGGTCCGTCGGTGATTCGGACATTGTCCCCCTTCTCGAATTGGGTCTTCTCTCGGGGCTTTCCGACCCCTTCATCGATTTGCTTGAGAAGCACATCCACTTCGTGTTGCGAGAGGGGAGAAGGGTTCAAGCCGCCGCCTAAAAATCCGGTCACCTTGGGAGTGCTCTTCACGAGCTGCTGAAGCTCATCATCCATGTCCATTTCCACCAAGACGTAACCCGGGAAGAACTTCTTTGTCGAGACTCGCTTTTTTCCCTCTTTAATCTCGACTACTTCCTCCGTCGGAATCAGCACCTTTCCTACTTTGTCCTGCAGGCCCAGCGTTTTGATCCGCTCTTCCAGACTGGCCTTGACGCGCCCCTCATAACCGGAATAGGTATGAATGACATACCAGTTTTTTTCCATCAAACACTCCTTCGACATTCGCTGGGACTCAAACGACCAAGCGCAGTAGGCGGACCAAGATGAGATCCACAACGGCTAGGAAGAAAGAGACAATTAACGTGAAGACAATCACCACGGTTGTCGACCCAATCGTCTCGCTTTTACTCGGGAAGGTGACTTTTGAAAGCTCACTCTTTACATCTTTAAAGAAATCGCTGATGGCTTGAAAAAACCGTTTGATCATTTATCTTTTCCTTATCCCTCGCCGGTGCTTCTCCCGGAGATCTCAGGCATCTTGGTTGGCAGGCCAGGAGGGATTCGAACCCCCAACATGCGGTTTTGGAGACCGCCGCTCTAACCAATTGGAGCTACTGGCCTATCTACAAGTATCAGCACTCGTTACTTTACTTCCTTATGGGCCGTGTGCTTGCGACAGGAATTGCAGTACTTCTTAAGCTCGATTCGGTCGGGGGTATTCCTCTTATTTTTATTGGTCGAGTAATTTCGCCTTTTACAATCCGTACAGGCCATCGTAACAATTTCGCGCATGTTCAAACCCTATTCTTTGTTGTGTGGAGATTCGTCCCCGCCTGTTTTATTCCCTATTTAATAATTTTGGTAATGACGCCGGCGCCGACGGTGCGGCCGCCTTCCCGGATGGCGAAGCGCAGCCCCTCCTGCATCGCGATCGGCATGATCAGCTCCACTTCCATCGTC
>SCUR01000202.1 GCA_004297235.1 Candidatus Manganitrophaceae bacterium
GAGTATCTCGGCATCGCCACCAACAATGTCGCGGAATATACCGCGTTGATTCGCGCGCTGGAGGAGGCCAAAAAGCATCGCCCGCAGCAGATCGATCTCTACCTCGATTCGCAGCTGGCGGTCCGGCAGATGACCGGAGAGTACAAGGTCAAGCACCCGGGGATTATCCCGCTGGTTCGACGCGCGCAAGAGCTCTGCCGGGAGTGGCCGCGCGGCGCGGTCCGGTTCCATCACATTCCGCGGGCGGAGAACAGCGAGGCCGATGCCTTGGCGAACGAGGCCATCGACAAGAAAATCAAAAAGGTGTAGAATCGGTTGGCGAAGTGGCTCAGGTGATCGCTCTCCGCGGGAACGACGCGCGGGGGGAGGAAAGTCCGAGCTCCGCAGGGCAGGGTGGTCGCTAACGGCGACTGGGGGCGACCCTAAGGAAAGTGCCACAGAAAATAAACCGCCGGGCATCCATCGGATGCCAGGTAAGGGTGAAACGGCGAGGTAAGAGCTCACCGCTTCGGTGGCGACATCGAAGGCATGGTAAACCCCACCCGGAGCAAGACCAAATAGGAGAGCACGAAGGGGGCGAAAGCCTTCTTCTAAGGGCGGCCCGCCCGAGCTCTCGGGTAAGGTCGCTAGAACCGGCTGGCAACAGACGGTCCAGAGAAATGATCATCACCTCGATTTTATCGGGGAACAGAACTCGGCTTATGAGCGACTTCGACTTGAACGGGGGGAGGTGAAAGCCTCCCCCTTTCTTTATTTGGATCGCATACTGCCGAAAATGCGATTGATGTTAGACCGTCATTCCCGCGAATGCGGGAATCCAGTTCTTTGAATGAATCATTCTGGATTCCCGATTAAACATTTCGGGAATGACTCATCTTGGTTATTCTGTGAAAGAAGATCTTCTCATCGAAAAATATCGTCCCCTCAAGCAGATCGTCCCCTCCTCGCTTTGCCTCACCTGTGATGTCTGCTGCCGTTTTCCGGAGGAGACGAGTTTTCTCGCCCCCTTCTTCACCCGAGACGAAATCGAGCGGCTCGGTCCCGCGGAGTCCCGCTTCTTCCACTCCCCCGCGACCGGCTCGAAGATCAAGCTTCAACACCACGGAGAGGGGTGCATCTGCCCCTACTTCGACCCGAAAACGCAGTACTGCAAGATCTACGGGGAGCGCCCGCTCGATTGCCGGATCTACCCCTTCGCCCTCATGCGCGATCCGGCGGGGGTTGTCGTGTTGGGGATCGACACCAAGTGCCCTTACATCCAGATGCATGCGACCGATCCGCAGATGAAGCGCGATGCCGAGGAGGTCGCCGCCTTTTTGGAGTCGGAATCGATCCTCCCGATTCTGGCGACCCATCCGGCGCTGATCGGTCCATACCAGGACGATGTCATCACGCTGCGCTTGCTGGAGCGGATCACCGAGGCCGTCGGTCGGAGCCACCCTCCGATCCAGCCATGATCGATCTCAAACCGTTTGAGCTTGACGCCCGCCCCCTCTTCGATCGTTATCTTCAACAGACCGGCGCCCCCCTTTCGGCCTACTCCTTTCCGGCCCACTTTCTCTGGCGGGATCACTTCTCTTTTCACTGGGCGATCCATCGGGACCGTTTTCTTCTCTTCGCCGAATATGATCGCTGCCTCTATATGCCGCTTCCCCCGCTCGGTCCGGCGGACCCCGCGATCGTCCTCGAATGCTTCGCCTGGATGGATCGGAAGAATCCCGATCGATCGATCTCCCGAATCGAAAGCATCGCGGAGGCCGAGATCGGCCTTTATCAGGAATGCGGCTTTACTCTGGAGTGGAAGGCGCCGGAGTATCTCTACCGGCGCGCCGCGCTCGCCGAGCTGAAGGGAGACCGATACAAATCACCGCGGGCCGCCTGCAATGCTTTCGAGAAACATCATCCGATCGACCGTCCCTATACCGCTTCGGACGCGGCGGCGGCGCAGGCGCTCCTTAAAAGATGGATGAGCGATCGGGCGGCGCGGCATCCCGATCCGATCTACCGTCAGATGCTTTGCGATTCGGAATCGGTCCACCGTCATGCCCTGTCGGAAGCGGACCCCCTCGGTCTGATCGGGCGGGTCGTTGAGGTGTCGGGGGAGCTGGCCGGGTACACCTTCGGCTTTCCGCTCGACCGCGAGACCTTCTGCATTCTGCTGGAGGTCGCCGATCCGAAATGGAAAGGGGGGGCGGCCTCTCTCTTCCGCTCCTTCTGCCGCAGTTTGGATGCGTTTCAGTGGATCAATGCGATGGACGATTCGGGAATTCCCTCCTTGCGGCAGACGAAAGAGTCGTATCGGCCCGAGCGGAAAATCGGCTGTGCCTTGGCCCGGCATTGATGGAGGTTTCGATGAAATGGATTACGAGAGAGCGCGCCAAGGTCGATCGGATCGCCTGCCCCTGGCTGATTCGAAGGTGGATTGATCCGGAGGCCGAGTTCCTCTTTGTTCCGGCCGATCGGGTCAGGGCGGTTGCAAAGGAGACCGGGGCGATCCCATTCGATATTCCCGACGTAGAGTTCGGGCACCACGGCGAGGAGTGCACCTTTGATGCTTTGTTGAAGAAGTATCAGCTGAATGATCCCGGCCTCGCGGCATTGGCGAAGATTGTCCGGGGGGCCGATACCGGACATCCCGATCTCACTCCTGAATCGGCCGGCCTTCTGGCCTTGGCGGAAGGGTTTCGAGCGATCTGCCGTGACGACTTTGAGAATATTGAAAAGCAATTCCCGGTTTATGATGCGCTCTACGCCTGTTGCCGAGCGCGGGGCTGACTCGTTACCCCGGCGCAGGGGATAGGAGGAGCATGCCGCTTCGCTGGCTCGGTCGAGACGGAAAGCTGCTGATCGCGGCGCGGATGGTCCGCGCGTTCGCCTACGGCTTCATCAGTTTTGTCCTGGCGATTTATCTGAAGCAGCGCGGCCTTTCCGAAATCGCGATCGGCGCGGTGATGACGCTGAGCATCTTGGGGGGAACCCTCTTTACGGTGCTGACGGCGTTCTATGCCGACCGGATCGGCCGCCGGCGGGTCCTCATTCTCTTCAGCTTTCTGATCGCCCTCTCCGGACTCCTCTTCGCCTTCTCAAACCATCCGGTCTTTTTTTTGGCGGCGGCGCTGATCGGCGCGATGAATGCGACCGGATATGAAATCGGGCCGTTCCTTTCGATCGAGCAGGCGATCCTGGCGCAGACCGGGCCGGAGAGTAAACGGAATCGGCTCTTCGCCCTCTACAACATGGCGGGGCTGCTCGCCACCGCGTCGGGGACGCTGGTCGGGGGAGTTCCCGGATGGCTGGAGAAGATCGGTCTCTCGCCGATTGGAAGTTTTCAATCGCTCTTCCTTCTCTATACTTTTCTCGGATTGGTCTCGGCCTGGATGGCCTTCTCCTTGAGCGAGGGGGTGGAGGGGGGGACGGCGCCCCTCTCGTCGCAGCGGTTGAGCCCTCTCTCACGCAAGCGGATCACCCGGCTCTCGCTCCTCTTTTCTCTCGATGCGTTCGCCGGCGGTTTTGTCATTCAGAGTCTGGTCGCCTATTGGTTCTATACCCGGTTCCACGTTTCGCTGCAGACCCTCTCGACCCTCTTCTTTATCGCCGGATTGTTGACGTCGCTCTCCTTTCTCGTCGCTGCGCGGCTGGCCGATCGGATCGGCCTGCTGGAAACGATGGTGTCGACCCATCTTCTCTCCCATCTCCTCCTGATCCTGGTGCCGCTGTCGCCCACTTTTGAAATCGCGGTCGGTTTTTATCTGGCGCGGATGGCCCTCTCCCAAATGGATGTCCCGACCCGGCAGGCCTATACGGTGGCGCTCGTGGCCCCTTCGGAGCGGACCGCGGCCGCCTCGGTCACGATGCTCTCGCGAAGCCTCACCCAGTCAATCGCCCCCTCCGTCACCGGCGTGCTGATCCAATCGGTCTCCGCCGCCGCGCCTTTCTTCGTGGCGGCCGGGTTGAAGGGGCTGTATGATCTGCTGCTCTACTTTCAGTTTCGAAAAGAGGATGTTGCGGTTAAGCCGGCGACACGGGAGTGAGAGCGTTGGAATGGGGCGTTGCCCCCAGCCTCACCGTTATCTGTCTGCCTAAAATTTCTCTCCCCCGGAGGGTGGGAGAGGGGGGCAAATCCCTTTTTCTTTTTTCTTGATTGGTTACTTCATTGCCATTTGAATGGGGCTTTGCCCCAAGCCCCACCGCGGGGGTTGCTTGCCCAACCCCCTTCGGCTTCCCAAGGGACACCAGGGGGCTGCGCCCCCTTGGACCCCCTCACGGTCGAACTCGGCGCATCCGCGCAAGTACAGCGCGGCT
>SCUR01000203.1 GCA_004297235.1 Candidatus Manganitrophaceae bacterium
ATGAGCAAAATGTTTAATTTATAACACAGGGGAAGGGTCTCTCGTCAAGCTTTATGTTGCATCTGAGAGAGGGGACGTCCTCGTCAAGCGCATTTCCGGGCCGTCTCTAGTGGGTTAACCGGATTTTCGCATCGCTTCGAGGGCCTCCCGGATTTGCGTTTCCACCCCTTCCCGGATGAGATCATCGTCGACCATATCGATCAGGTCGTCTTCCGTGACGGTGATGAACTTCCTTGCGTTTCCCTTCGAAAGGGAGATGAGGAAATTGTTGTTGGTGGAGCGAACCGGGATCACCCCCTCGGCTTTCGGGTCGATCTGTTTGAGGACTTCCAAGAACTTTGCCCGCCCTGCCTCGACTTCATCCATAATCATTTCCTCCTTCGTTTCGACGGCCTGCTCTCAACTTCCCGAGTAGCGACTGACCCCGCCGAAGGTGCCGAACCATTTGTTGCCGTCGGGGTCGATTGCGATCGAGTAGACATAGTTTCCCGGAAGGCCGTTCATCATATTAAAGTTAATGAAGCTCCTCCCGTCGAACCGGCTGACCCCCTTGTTGGTGCCGATCCACATCACCCCTTGTCGATCGATTTCGATGGCGTTCACGATGTTTCCCGCCAGACCGTCGGCGGTGGTGTAGTTTTTGAAGCTCTTTCCATCGAACCGGGAGAGTCCGCCGCCCCAGGTCCCGAACCACTTGATCCCTTTCGAGTCGATCGCGGAGGAGATCACATAGTTGGGGTTGGCCTCCTGGTTTTCCTTCCGGTCTTGCTGGTGGTGCGCCGGCCCGTCGCTGTAGTCCTCGCCGGAGGGGGGATTGGCGCCCGGCGTCCCGACGTCGGCGCCGAGCCCGTCGCGATGCGTCCATCCCTTCATCGTCTTCCCGTCGAACCGGTTGACCCCTCCCTCGGTGCCGAACCAGAGAACCCCGGAGGGCTCGCGCTCGATCGTATAGACCCATTTGTCGACCAGACCGTCGTCCATCGTGTAGGTGACGAAGTTCTTCCCGTTGAACCGGCTGGCCCCTTTCCAGGTGGCGACCCACATCGTCCCGTTCGGCTCGAAGAGGAGATCATAGACCCACAGGTCGCCGAGGCCGTTCTTCGGGTTGTACTGGACCCACTCGGGGCCGTAGCTCTTCGAGCCGCGTCCGTAGGGGGTGAAGTGCTCCCACGCGTTTCCATCGAACCGGCTCAGCCCGCCGCCGTAGGTGCCGATCCAGGCGTTGCCTTTCGGATCGAATTGAATCGAGACGACGACATTGGATAAAAGTCCCGATTTGGTATTGTAGATCTGATGGCTCTCGGTTTTCCGATTAAACCGGATCAGACCGTTCGACGTTCCGATCCAGACCTCTTCCCCGCGGATCGCCAACGCGCGGATGACCACCTCTCCGATCTGCCAGCCGGTCCAGAGGGAGCCGGGGCCGGGCGCGGCAGGGGGCTGACCCTCGCTGGGACCGACCGTCAAAAGAAAAAGGGCGGCGAGAAAGAAGGCGATCCGCCGGACCGATTTCGTTTCCGTCAAACGCGAGGGGCCTGGATCGTTCGGCCGAAGCCGTCGGCTTCGATCGGACATTATCCCTCTCCCCACTTCAACTTCTGGCGCAAGACCTGATAATAATTTCGATGGGGTGATTGGATCAGCTTCAACCGTCGCTCCGACGCCTCGATGCGGATGACGTCGTCTCCTTCGAGCGGGAAGACCTCTTGTCCGTCGAGGGTGACGTGAGGGCCCTTCTCGGCGCTCTTCAAAACGACATCGACTTGCACATTGGCGGGAACGATGATGGGGCGATTCGTCAGCGTGTGAGGGGAGATCGGGGTGAGGATGATCGCATCGACGGAGGGGTGCACGATCGGTCCTCCCGCCGCGAGAGAGTAAGCGGTCGATCCGGTGGCCGTGGCGATGATCAGTCCGTCGGCCCGCAGCCAGGTGACAAATTGATGGTTGATGATGATCTCCAATTTGATCAGCTTCACCAATGTCCCGTGGCTGACGACGATGTCGTTTAAGACCCGCGGTTGAGGAAACTCTTTCTTCCCGCGCCGGATCACCGATTTGAGCATCAGCCGCGGATCGAGGACATACTCGTTTTTAAAAATCTTCTCGAGGGTCGGATAGAGCTCGTCGAGCGTGACTTCGGTCAGGAAGCCGAGGCTGCCGAGGTTGACCCCCAGAATCGGAATATCGAGCCCCTCAACCAGTCTCGCCGCCGAGAGAAGGGTCCCGTCCCCTCCGAGGACGATGACCATATCAAGCGACCGGGGGATCTGTTTTTTTTGGGCCGCATCGATGAGAACCGCCTCTTTTCCCTGCTGCTGAAGCCAATGGGTCAACTTCTCAAGGGCGGCTTTCCCCTGGGGATGAACGGGCTTCAAAACGAT
>SCUR01000204.1 GCA_004297235.1 Candidatus Manganitrophaceae bacterium
TCGACCGAGGCCGGAAGGATGGCCTTCTCCCTGGGCATCAATTTGAAATTCTCCACGGCGGACAAAAAACCAGCCGAGCGACCCTTCCGCAACGGAGTACGGGACGCCTTGTGATCCTCTCGACCCAGGACCGGACCGCCACCGCCCGGATCATTGAAAGCTCCGAACCGATTTCAAAAGGAGATCCGCTTAAATACCTTCCCAAAACCAAGTAACTCTTTTCCGTCCCCCTTGATTTCCCGATAATTTTCGGGTTGACTCCCCCCCACGGCTATGGTAATAATATTAAACTCATGTTATCATTGTGACTTTTATTCCCTTTTAATTTAGAATTCCGCTAGGGAATTCGAGAAGATAGGGGGACGTCTCTCCTCGATCTCGACCGTCCGGATACACCGTTTGGATGAGAGAACATCCATGGTGTTGAGACCAAACGGGCTTCGAATCAAGAGAGCATACAATCAGGAAGCGCGGACAGCCGATCATTTCTACTTCTCATCGTTGTAAGTAATGGAGGCTGAGGACCCCGCCGCTGGCCCAGACCAAAGGAGATGCCAAATGAAGTTATCGGGATCACAAATTCTAATCGAGTGCCTCAAACGGGAGGGGGTAAAGGTCGTTTTTGCTTATCCGGGAGGGGTCAATCTTCCTGTCTTCGATGTTCTCTATGATGAAAAAGATCTCCAGGTCGTTCTCTGCCGGCATGAGCAGGGTGGAACACATATGGCCGAAGGGTACGCCCGCGCGACAGGGAAACCGGGTGTGGTGCTGGTCACTTCCGGTCCCGGCGCCACGAATACCGTTACCGGCATTGTCGATGCTTATATGGACTCCACCCCCCTGGTCATTCTGACGGGCCAGGTTCCGACGAAGCTGATCGGCAACGATGCCTTCCAGGAAGCGGATGTGGTCGGCATCACCCGTCCCTGTACGAAATACAATATTCTGGTGAAAGATGTAAACGACCTGGCCCAGGCGATCAAAGAGGCCTTCTACATTGCCACTTCCGGAAGACCCGGGCCGGTGCTGGTCGACCTACCCAAAGATGTCGTGCTGGCAAAGACCGAATTTAAGTATCCTGAAAAAGTTTATATCCGAAGTTATTCCCCTGTTTATAAAGGAAACAAATGGCAGATTAAGCAGGCGGCCCAGGAGATTTTAAAGGCGAAAAAACCGGTCATTTATGCCGGCGGAGGGGTCCTCTCCTCGGATGCTCATCAAGAGCTTCGCGAGCTGGCGGAGATCACAAAAATCCCGGTGACCCTCACGCTGATGGGACTCGGCGCCTTCCCGGGAACGCATCCCCTTTTCCTCGGCATGCTCGGGATGCATGGAACGTACTGGGCAAACATGTCGATTCACAATTCCGATCTGATCGTCGCCGTCGGCTCCCGTTTCGACGATCGCGTGACCGGTCGCGTTCCCGATTTCGCCCCGAATGCGCGAATTATCCATATCGACATCGACCCGACCTCCATTCACAAGAACCTTCCGGTCCATGTCCCGATCGTCGGCGATGCCAAGATGGTCCTCCGGGAACTCAATCAGATCCTACGGACCTCCGGCAATGGAAATTTGGGACAACATCAACCTTGGATGGCCCAAATCGAGGAGTGGAAAAAGGAACACCCGCTCGCCTATGAGCAGGGAGACAAGATCATCAAGCCCCAATATGTGATCGATAAGATCTATGAGACCACACAGGGGAATGCCATCATCACCACCGATGTCGGCCAGCACCAGATGTGGTCCGCTCAATTCTATAAATTCAATCGGCCCCGCACCTTCATCAATTCGGGGGGGCTCGGCACGATGGGGTATGGGTTGCCGGCGGCGATCGGAGCGCAATGCGCCTTTCCGAACGACCTGGTTGTCTGCATCGCCGGCGATGGCGGCATCGTCATGAATATTCAAGAGCTGGCGACCGCGGTCCAGTACAAGCTTCCGGTAAAAATCGCTATCATCAACAATAAATATCTCGGAATGGTCCGCCAATGGCAGCAACTCTTCTATGATGGGCGATATTCCTCCAGCTACATGGGTGATTCTCCCGATTTCGTCAAATTAGCCGAAGCCTTCGGCGCCGTGGGCCTGCGCGCCACCGAGGTCAGCGAGGTCAATGACGTTCTCAAAGAAGGACTCGCAACCCAGGGGCCGGTCGTGATGGATTTCCAGGTCGATCAAGAAGAAAACTGCTATCCGATGATTCCGGCCGGCGCCGCGATCAACGAAATGGTCTTTTCGGACCCCGATAAATCGAAGAAGACAAAAGGCCAAAAACAGGAAGAGAAGGCCGACGGGGTTCTGACCGCTTAACCCGGTCGCGTCTCTCGCCGACCCTACATTGAGGATTCATGCAGCATATTATTTCCGTTATCGTCGAGAATAAATTCGGCGTTCTTTCCCGGGTCTCCGGCCTCTTCTCGGGCCGCGGTTTTAACATCGAGAGTCTCTCCGTCGGTCCGACGCTCGACCCGACGGTTTCCATGATGACGATCGTTACACAGGGGGACGACCGGATCATCGAGCAGATCACG
>SCUR01000205.1 GCA_004297235.1 Candidatus Manganitrophaceae bacterium
AGGAAGCCGAAGCGATCATGACCCGCCGCGCCTCCAAACGAATCGAGATGGCGCTCGGGGATGAAGAAGCCGGGGAACTCGGCCTCACCTGCGGCGGGAATGTCGACGTCCTCATCGATTATCTCGATTTCTCCAATCCGGCAGACCCGGTGATCCGGCTGCATGAGTTGGCCCGTCAAGAGATGCAGGAGGGACGACGGTCGGCGCTCGTGACCTTGGTCAGTCCTGCGGACGGCGGTCCCGCTTCCTTCCGGAAGCGGATACTGATCGGCGGTGATGGAAGGGTGCATGGCACGCTCGGTCATCCAATCGATGCCCTGCGTGAGCAGATCGTTGAGGACGCCCGAAGCCTCATGTCGACCGGAAGATCTCGGATGCAGTCTTACGGCGTTGAAGGAGAAGGGGCGATCCAGCTCTTCATCGAAGTCTTCGGGCCGCCGTTTCCCCTGATTATTTTCGGAGGCAGTCACGTGGCGATCCCGTTGGTGTCGATGGCCAAGACGCTCGGCCTGCGGACCGTGGTGGTCGATGGCCGGCCCCGCTTCGCAAACCGGGAGCGCTTTCCGGAGGCGGATGAGGTCATTGTGGGGATTCCCTCCGAAGTCGCTGAACGCCTGGCGTTGGACGCCACGACCTCCCTCGTTCTGCTGACCCATGATTATAAATTCGAAGTGCCGGTATTGAGACGGGCCCTCGCCACCGATTGCGGTTATATCGGTCTGCTCGGCAGTCGAAGGCGAGGAAAGGCGATTCTCGATCTGCTGCGCGAGCAGGGGGTTGAAGCGGCGCAGCTTCAGAGGGTGCGTGTGCCGGTCGGCCTCAATATCGGCGCGCAGACCGCGCCGGAGATCGCCCTGAGCATCCTTGCCGAGATCCTCGCGGTTCGAAACGGCCGATTCGGCGGATCGCTGAGCGAGGCCGATCGACTGCCCGCCGGAATCGTGAAATCAAACGCCCTCTGTTGAAAAGGGGAGGAGCTTTATTTTATACGGGGAGCACATCCAAGAACACGCTCGGCGGCCCAGAAACGTCGGCTCTTTAGAGAACCCCGACGTCCGGCACGAAGCGGTGAATCCTCTCTGCGGCGATCGGATCCGGATCGAGGCGAAACTGGATCAGGATCAAAAAATTTCCGAGATCCGGTTTCGCGGCGACGCCTGCATGATCGGCCAGGCGGCCGGCTCCATTCTGACCGAGATGGTGAAAGGGTGGCCGATCGAAACAGTGGAGGCGCTGAAGCCGTCCGACCTTTTGAATGCCTTGGAAACCCCCGTCCGACCGGCCCGGGTCCAATGTGCGCTGCTTCCTCTCGATATCCTTCAATCCGGGATCGCCTCCTATCGGCGCCTCCATCGGGTGTCCTAAGATGTCTTCTCCTCGAAGAGAACTGAACAGTGAATCGATCCGAAAAGATTTCCCGATTCTGGGCCGGACGATTCATGGGAAGCCGCTCATCTATCTCGACAACGCCGCGACATCGCAGAAGCCCTACCCCGTCATCGAGCAGATCGCCTCCTACTACGGACGTTCCAACGCCAATGTCCACCGGAGCATCCACACCCTCGGTGAAGAAGCGACGGCGCTCTACGAAGAGGCGAGAGACACGGTCTGCCGCTTTATCCATGCGCCGAGCCGCGAAGGAGTGATCTTCACACGGGGGACGACCGAAGCGATCAACCTCGTCGCTTTCAGTTGGGGGCGAGCCCACCTCCACCCGGGCGATGAAATCCTTCTCTCCGTTTTGGAGCACCACAGCAACCTCCTTCCATGGCAGCTTCTGGCGGAAGAGAAGAGGGCGAAACTGGTCTTCCTCGATATCGACGAGGAGGGACGGCTGCCGTTGGACCGACTCGACCGGCTCCTGACCGATCGAACGCGCCTGGTGGCCGTCACGGGCGCCTCGAACGTGATGGGCACGATCATTCCCCTCCGTCGGATTGTAGAACGGGCGCATGCGGCCGGGGCGGTGGTGATGGTGGACGGCGCCCAGCGGGTTCCTCATCTGGCCGTCGATGTGCAGGAGATCGGATGTGATTTTTTGGCTTTCTCAGGACACAAGATGCTCGGTCCGACCGGCGTCGGTGTGCTCTATGGGAAGCCGGAGCTGCTTGAGCAGATGCCTCCTTTTTTGGTCGGCGGAGAGATGGTCCGAGAGGTGTGGCCGGACCGGGCGACCTGGAATGCGCTCCCCGGGAAGTTCGAGGCGGGCACGCCCAGCATGGCGGGGGCGATCGGCCTGGGAGCGGCCGTCACGTATCTCGATCGACTCGGCATGGAGGCGGTCCGTGCGCACGGGGAGGGATTGGTTCGGGAGGCCTGGGCCGCGCTGTCGAAATTAGACGGGGTGACCCTCTGCGGCCCGCCCCCGTCGGAAGAGCGGGTCCCGCTGATTTCTTTTCACTGTCGAGGCATCCATCCGCACGATCTTGCCGCTGCGCTGGATGAAGACGGCATCGCCGTCCGCGCCGGCCGGCACTGCGCCGACCCGCTGATGAGGCGTCTCGGCGTCCCGGGGACGGTCCGGGCCAGTTTTTACCTCTATAATACCCGCGACGACGTGCAGGCCTTCGTTCAGTCCGTTCAACGTGCGATCGATCTTTTATCGTAAGGCCAAAATCAAATGTGTGACCGTCGATCGCGGCAGGCGCTTCGGCTTTCAATTCTTCAGACGGTATTTTGGTCCGATCGATTGATCTCTAATCGGAAGTTGTTCACAAGCACCATCAGATCGCTTCCCATCTGGGCCAGCTTCTTGGAAGCGACCAGGATCTCCGCGGCCGTTTTCGCCGTGTTTTTGGAAGCGTCGGCCACCCCTGCGATGCTCTGGTTCACTTCATTGGTTCCTTGCGCCGCCTCCGCGACCCGGCCACTGATCTGGTTCGTCGTCGCGGTCTGCTCTTCCACCGCCCCCGAAATGTCGATCGAGATCTGATTGATCTGAGCGATGATCTCCCCGATCTTTCTGATCTCTGAGATCGCCTGTTGGGTATCCCCCTGGATGGCGCTGATTTTTTGAGTAATCTCCTCGGTCGCCTTGGCCGTCCGCGTGGCCAGATCCTTCACCTCGTTCGCCACCACCGCAAACCCCTTTCCGGCCTCCCCCGCCCGCGCCGCTTCGATGGTGGCATTCAGGGCCAAGAGATTAGTCTGCTGGGCGATGGCGGTAATCACCTTGACCACCTTTCCGATTTCGCTGCTCGATTCCCCCAGCTTGGAAATGGTGGTGTTGGTCGAGTCGGCCATTTGCACCGCCTGGGTCGTGATCTGCGTCGCATTCACGACATTCCTGGAGATCTCTTTGAGGGTGGTCGAGATCTCCACGGAAGCCGCCGCCACCTCTCCGACCGTCCGGTTGATCTCCTGGCTGGTCGAAGAGACCCTGCTGGCCAGACGCTCCGTTTCCGAAGAATTGGCGTCCATTTGCTGGCTCGCGGTCGAGAGCGCCCCGGAGGAGAGGGTGATCTGCTTGCAGCTGTCGCGAACGGCGTAGACCAGCTCCTGCATCACTTTTTTCAGGCTGGCCGACATTTCCGAGAAGGCGCGGGCGAGGATGCCGATTTCATCTTGTGCGGCGAGGAGCTTCGATTCGACCCCCACGGTCAAATCCCCCTGCGCCACCTTCCCGATGACTCCGACCAGATGGGCCAGGGGCCGAGTGATTCCCCGAAAGAGAATCGTCACGCCGAGAATAAGCAGGACCAACGCCACCAGATTGCTGAGGACCACCTTTTGGATGCCGCTGCGCAGGGTTTTCGAAAGGGTCTGCTGGCTGAACCCGATCTGAAGGTATCCGATCGGCTTTCCATCTCCCCGGACGCTTTGGATGTCCCGGTCGTAAATCGACAGCGAGCTCAAGTTACTGGGAGGTTTGCTGCTCTCCGTCAGCGGTTTTCGATCGGCATCGTAAAAAATGACAAAGACCACATCGGGGTCTTTCAAGGCTTCCTTGACGAACAGTTCCAACGCCATCAGATCGTAATTCATGACGTAGCTGGCGCTGATCTGGGCAACGACGTTGGCCAGGGAGTTTCCTTTTGATTCCATCAACGACCGGACGGTGGCATGATTTTCATTGATCATGAGGGTTCCCAACCCGCCCAGCAAGACCATCATGAAGAGGAGGGTCGGGATCAAGAATTTCTTGCTGATCGAGTTCAACCTCAACACTTTCTGAAACGCCATCTTTCCCCTGATCCTTTCATTCTTTGAGGTTTTGGATCGTGACCGCTTTCCCGTTTTCAATCTTCGTCAAAAAGATCTGGTGCAAGCCTTGATGGTCGGTCGGGCTGAACGAGATCTTCAGGCCTCCCGCATCCATGCTGAGATTTTCAAAAGTGGAAATAAAAGATTCGCGGGTGAGGGGAGCGGTTCTCTTCAGCGCTTCGACCACCACCTTGGCGCCGACATAACTCTCCAGCGCCACCGGGTCGGGGGCAATCCCGGCGGCTTTCATATCCGAGAGAAATTCTTTCACGACCGGCAGGGAGCTGTCGCCGGGGTTCGGCACAATTTGAGTGGCAATGAGCCCTTCGGCGGCCTTTCCCGCCTCGCGCAGCAGGGCGGCTGTGCCCGATGAAACGACTAAAAATTTGGGGGCGAATCCGCGCTCCTTCGCCTTTTTGAGAAAGGCGGCGCAAGGCATATAGGTACAGGCCATCACCACCGCTTCGGGATTCGCTTTCATCAGCGCGTCCAAGGCTTCATCGACATTGACGGTATTGCGTTCATATTGGCCGTCTCCGACCAGCGTCATATTCCGTTTACGCAACGCCCGCATCAGCCCGGAGCGGCCCGCTTCCCCCATGGCGTCCGTCTGAAAAAAGACGCCGATCTTCCGGATATGAAGATCCTGGGTCAGGCGTTCGACCATCACTTCGACCTCGTCGGCATAACTTGCGCGGACGTTGAAAATATATTTATTGACCGGATTGCGAATCACTTCGGCCCCCGTGAGCGGGGCGAGATAGGGGACGCCCGCCCTCGTGACGATCGGCACGATCGCCGCGGAGTTCGGCGAGCCGATATACCCGAATAAAGCGAACACCTTTTCCTCTTCGATCAGTTTCCGGGTATTCGTGATGGTCAGGGGAGGTTGGTAGACGTCATCGTAAACGATCAGCCTGATTTTGCGGCCCCCGATCCCTCCGGCGGCGTTCACCTTGTTGAAGTAAATCGCGGCGCCGTCCCTCATCATAAAACCCAATGCCGAAACGGGTCCGCTCTGAGCGTTGGTCATACCGATCAAAATCTCTTTGTCTGTGATCCCGTCCTCCGCCCATGAAAAGGGGGCCGATAGAAGCAAGAGGAGAACGAACATCCATCTTTTCGCTTTTAACATTGCAATCTCCGTCAGAGGGAACCAACGTTCGTGAGTCGTGGGATCTTCATCGTCAGGATCTCCTCGAATAAGGACGCCCGGTCGGTGCGCTATATTGCCAATGATTTTGCTTATGATTCCGTGCAGCGCGGCGGCTGCCGTCGTTGCGGGTCGAGCCTCGGTGGCGATCACGACCGTTTCCATCACGGTATGGAGAGGAGCGGGTCGCCTGCTCCTTGGAAAGTCTTCTCCTTTCAGTCGGATTTGGATTTACGAGGAATCAGTCGAAAGTATAACATCGAAATTGAACCTGTCTATATTTACATCGTGCGAACGAGGGAAGTTCAGTAAAGGGGCTCACTCACTGATTTCTTAAATTCGGGTGGACCCGTGCGGAACGGTTGGGAGAAGGGGTTATGATCCGGGTCGGTCGGGGAAAAGCTGGAATCAAGGAGCGTTCGCTGGCGATGGCGATCATCGGACTTTTCATTTTACATCTGTTTGATGATCGCATCGGAAAATTCAGAGCAGGTCGCTTGTTTTGAATCCGGCATCCGGCGAGCCAGGTCGAAGGTTAAATATCGTGCCTCGATCGCTCCGCCGATCCCTTTAATAATGAGGTCGGCCGCGTCGCCCCATCCAATGTGGCGCAGCATCATCTCTGCCGAAAGGATGAGCGAGGAAGGGTTGGCGATGTTCTTCCCGGCGATGTCGGGCGCGGTGCCGTGGGTGGCCTCAAAAATGGCCGCGTTGTCGGAGAGGTTGGCTCCCGGAGCAATGCCGATGCCGCCGACGAGCGCGGCGAGCGCATCGGAGATGTAATCGCCGTTCAGGTTCATTGTCGCGATCACATCATATTCTTCGGGGCGCAACAAGATTTCTTGAAGGAAAGCATCCGCGATCACATCTTTGATCACGATGCCGTCGGGCAACAGCAGCCACGGTCCGCCGTCGATTTCAACTCCCCCGAATTCCCGTCTGGCCAGCGCATAGCCCCAGCGCTTGAAGCCGCCTTCGGTGAACTTCATGATGTTCCCCTTGTGCACCAGGGTCACTGATTTGCGCCGATGGTCGACGGCGTAACGGATCGCGCGGCGCACCAAACGCTCACTGCCCTCTCGGGAGACCGGTTTGATGCCGAGGGCGGAGGTTTCCGGAAAGCGGATTTTCGTTACCCCCATTTCCCTTCGCAGGAATTCGATCAGCTTCTTCGCTTCAGGAGAGCCCGCCGCCCATTCGATGCCGATATAAATATCTTCCGTGTTTTCCCGAAAGAGGACCATGTCCACTTTTTGCGGGTCTTTCACCGGGCTCGGCACACCGGGAAACCAGCGGATCGGACGCAGACAGAGATAGAGGTCCAGCCGTTGGCGCAGGGCGACATTCAGAGAACGAATGCCGCCGGAGACCGGCGTGGTCAACGGGCCTTTGATCGACACGGCATAGTCGCGCATCGCTTCCACGGTTTCATCCGGCAGCCAGACTTCCGGGCCGTACACCTTCACCGCCTTCTCCCCCGCATAGACCTCCATCCATTCTATTTTGCGTTTGCCCCCGTACGCTTTGGCCACGGCGGCGTCGACCACGTGCATCATCGACGGGGTGATGTCCACGCCGATGCCGTCGCCCTCCACGAAGGGGAGGATGAGGTCGTCGGGCACATTGAAGGTGTGATCCGCATTTACCGTTATTTTTTCCCCTCTGTCCGGGACTTTGATGTATCGGTGCATATTCACATCCATCGAAAACCGACCCCCCGAACCCGATCTCTGCGCCAGGGGTTCAGCTCTTCAGTCCGACCCTTTTCAGCGTTTCATTTATCTTACTCCTTTTGCCTGCCTTCCTGCATTTCATGTCCGTCGGGCTTGAAAAGAGTGCCGAGACCGTCTTCCTTTTGTCTCCCCCGATCCAATCTCCGGATTTCGAAACGTTCATTCTGGGGGAAAGGCGGGTGTCTTTTCCCGCTCGTTGGTTTATTTGCCCATCCGCCTTTAGCCCTACGTCTTATCTTTGATTCCCGTTTCTCGGGCGGATGTTATACTTGAACCATTCTGCAGCGGAATATTTCCATATTGGAAGTGGACACATAGCCGCGATACCGATCCCCCCCTACAACCGGAAAGCCCGCTACGAAATTTTTCATGTTGGACGTTTCGGTGGTCTTCCTATCCGCGGCTGTGAGAGGACAGGAGCGATAGAGCGATTATCCAGATATAAGGATGGACGGAGCGGTTTCGATGGGTGAGATAATCCGGGTCTTGATCATTGAAGATTCCCAAGAAGATGCGGAGCTGTTGATCCAAGAATTGATAAAGGGAGGATATGATCCGCATGCCCTGGTGGTGGATACGTCAGAGAAGATGGACGGAGCCTTGGACCGTCAGACCTGGGATATCGTGTTTTCCGATTACAGCCTGCCGCATTTCAATGGCGGGCAGGCGTTGATGCTGTTGAGAAAGAGAAGTCCTGATCTGCCGTTCATATTCGTATCGGGGACGATTGGCGAAGAGGTCGCGGTCGCGGCGATGAGGACCGGCGCCAACGACTACTTCATCAAGGGGAATCTGAAGCGACTGATCCCGACGGTGGAGCGCGAACTGGATCAGGCCAAATTGCGTCGGGATCACCGTCAGTCGGAGGAGATGGTGAAACACTTGGCCTATCACGACGCGTTGACGGCCCTTCCGAATCGGACGCTGCTCGAAGACCGTCTGCAGGCGTCCATCCTCGCCGCACAGTTTGGAAATTATCCGATGGCCCTCTTACTGATGGACTTGAATCGGTTCAAGGAGATTAACGACACGCTCGGTCACCATCGGGGGGACTTCCTCTTGCAGCAGGTAGGCCTGCTGCTCTCCAATGTTCTGTTTGAACCGAATCTTGTCGCCCGGCTCGGCGGGGACGAGTTTGCGGTGCTGCTGCCGAAGCTGACGGAAAAAGAAGATGTTCACGCGGTTGTGCATAAGATTCTCCACGCGCTGGAGAAGCCGATTATGATCGAGGGGCTGCCGATCGAGGTGGAGCTGGGTATCGGCGTCGCGATTTATCCGGACCATGGCGCAAACTCCGAAACGCTTCTTCAGCGGGCAGATGTGGCGATGTATACCGCCAAAGAAACCGGAAACGGCTATGCGATCTATGAAGACAAACTGAACCAATACAGTCCCCGCCGCCTCGTCCTTTTGGGGGAATTGCGTCAAGCAATCGAGAAAAACGAGTTGCTGCTGCACTTCCAGCCCAAAGTCGATCTTGAGTCGGGCTGTGTGGTCGGCGTGGAGGCGCTCGCGCGTTGGCAGCATGCGGAGCATGGCTTCATACCGCCGAATGAGTTTGTCCTTCCTGCGGAGAAAAGCGGCTTGATCAAGCCGTTGACGCAATGGGTCCTTCATGCCGCGCTTCGACAGTGCCGTACCTGGCAAGAGCAAGGCATCCGGATCAATGTGGCCGTCAACCTGTCGAGGCGGAATCTGCAAGATGCACAGCTCCCGGACCTGATTGCAGAGATGTTGTCGACCTACCGCCTCGAACCGACCTGCCTGGGACTTGAGATTACGGAAAGCGCGATTATGGCCGATCCCGCGAATGCGGTGGAGGTTCTGACCCGCTTGAGCAGGATGGGAATTCAGATTTCAATCGATGACTTCGGTACCGGCTATTCCTCTCTGTCGTCACTGACGAAGCTGCCGGTGAGCTCGCTGAAAATCGACAAATCCTTCATCCTGGGCATGGCGGAAGATAAGAACGCGATGATTGTCCATTCGACTATCGGCTTAGCCCATCATCTTGGCCTCAATGTCGTGGCCGAGGGGGTGGAGAGCGGCGCCCTGTTGGAGAAATTGTCCGCCTTTGGTTGTGATGAGGCGCAGGGCTACTTTATCAGCCGGCCGGTTCCCGCGGAGGATCTCACCCGCTGGTTGCATGAGTCCTCCTGGGGATTGAAATGAACGATGACCTTAGGCCGGAGACAATTCGACGGTACCGGATCAATCGGATCGCCGCGCGATCTTTCCCTCCCTTGCAAAGACCCCTTACCCGCCTGATTTTCTAACCTCTGTCGGCGTTACTCTTCGCTGAAGAAGAACTTGACCTCGATCTGCTCGACTTCCATCAAACGGACGATTTTCTGGAGCGCCGCGAGCATCTCCAGAACTTCTTTTTCGGAGAGATTCTGAAGACTGTGGAGTAACTTTCCCTGAGATGGCTCCGGCGCTTGATCGACGATCCGTTTTCCGTCGCCGGTCAGATGAACCATGACGATCCGGCGGTCCGGTTCCGCTCTTTTCCGGGAGACATACCCTTTTGCTTCCAGCCGATCGATAATTCCGGATACGGTGGAGATATGAAGATACATCTTCTGGCTCAGTTCGCCGACCGAGGTCCCTCCCTCCCGGCGGAGGGTTTTGAGGAGCCAGAGCTGGGGACCGGTGACGCCGAACTCTTTTAGGACCTCTTCCGAGTATTGCTGGATTGCCTTGAAGATCCTGCGGAAGGACTGGACGATCTCCGCAATCGCTGCTTTCTTCGAGATCTTTTTATTCGCCATCTTGTTCTCGTCTGCCGGATGCGCCGCCCGGTGAGGCGGTCTCCTCAGATATCTTTCATGCCGTGGAGGGATTCCTACCTAAGCGATCGGCGGCTCTCCAGAGGCCGGCTTTGCTATTGATCAATCGGGTGGAGCCGAGAAGCGGGTTCAGCCTCATCGAGCGTCGCCTGAACCCATCCTGCCATGGACCCTCTTCCCATTTCAAAAGGGTTGTGCAAGGGTATCAAGTTAAAATGGCTGTTGTCAAAGTACGCCCTTCCGCGCCGGGCCATTGCGCTCTGGAAAGAGAAAAGTGATCCGCTCAAGAATTTCAAGCATGATGATTCGAACGGGTTTTTCTGTCATTGCCCATAAGATGAGCGTTAAGGCCAAGAACAGGCCGCGTCGGCCCCTCCGATTTCGAAGCGGGGGGCGCGGATGCTTGATCTCCGGCAATAATCCCATTATGCTGATTTTCACCTCCACTCGGGAAAATGGGGTCGGCCTCTATTCCGTTC